>NZ_JBAMMY010000077.1:0-41943 GCF_051233685.1 Desulfobacterium sp. N47 | reverse complement strand
GATTCCCGATAAAAATCACTGCTAAAATGGCAGGTGTTACAAGAAACTTGATTATGATGGTTTTTGTTTTTCGATTGTGATCAGGCCCCTTTGAGGGGCCAGCAATCGTAAAGCCTCCGGCTTTGCCGGAGGATGTTTACTAAGACTTTGATAAAGATGTTAAAAAAACAAAACAATGTTTATTTTTGTGTATATTAATGATTTTGTTCTGTCAACTACAAATAAGGGATGGATCAGCAAGGTGTCAGCTATTGACAGACAGTGCCTTTTTTTGCATACTTTTCTCAGATAATAAATCAAATACAGGGGGTTTTTGTGGAATTTGACTGCATTTTATATGACAAATCGGATATGATAGCGACGATAAAGCTTAACCGTCCCAGGGTTCTTAATGCCATGAATAAGCAATTATGGGTTGATATGAAAGCAGCTCTTGATGATGCGGGGAATGATTCTGATGTTAAAGGGCTTCGATGACGCCCCCAAATGTTTGATAAAGTATGTACAGGCGGATACGGATAAACGGTTTCGTGAGAGTAATTTCGTCTGGGGCTGTAAGGATTCCATGTAAGCGAATTTGACAGCGTTGACGAAGAGTAGATTTTATTCCTGCGGGTAGCATACGAACCCATACCCAAACGGAACAGATATATGACAATTGCTAAAAAACTCAAGGAGGATAATCATGTCCGGAAAAGTTTTTTACAGAGAACGTAGAAAAGTTGCTGAAGGTGAACTATATGCAAATTCATTTGATAATTTATATGGAATAGTATATTAAAACTTGCCCTTGCTATTTATTGCGTTTTTTATTTATAGGGCCGTAGTTATTGGTAGCTAAGCAGGAGTATCGATTTTAAAAGGCTGAAAATGTGAGAAACAATCACCCATAAAACCGTATATGGCAAAAAAAAAGGAGGAAAACATGGGAAAAGGAATGGATATCAAAAAAGAGGGTAAAAAGAAACCGGCTAAAACATCAAAAGAAAAGAAGCTGGAAAAAAAGGATAAGAAAAAAAAGGAATAAAAAAATATTTGTTGTTTCAGGAGATATATAATTGATTGATTCTTATGATGTAAAACCGAAGCATATTGTAGATGCTCATACCCATATATTTGAAGAGGAATACCGTGAAAGATATATTGAAGAAACCTTTTCTATAGATTTTTCAATCATCTTAAATTTTAAGCGCGGAGCAGACGGGACATTGGAAGGTCTTTCAGGATCTGCGGATGTTAATAATATCTCAAAGTATTTTATTCTTCCTGTAGTTAAAGATCCAAGAAAGATAGAGCATATCAATGATTATTACTACAGGGAAAGCAAGAAAGACCAACGGGCTGTATTTTGCGGAACATTGCATCCGGACCATCCGCGCCTGGATGCAATACTGGCAGACCTTAAGTTAAAAAACGCAAAGATGATAAAGCTTCACAGTGTTTTCCAGCGTTTTAATATTACCGCCCGCCAGTCCCTTAATTTTTTCGAAAAGGTTGTTAAGGCTGACTTGCCGGTTATATTCGATACTTCCCGGATACCACCGAGATATCTTACAGATGATGATCGGCCTGAATACTATGCTAATCCCAGCAAATTACTCAAGCTGCATGAGATACTGCCTGAGTTAAAGATTATTGCAGCACATGGCGGCGGTCTTTTTATTTACGACTATGAGCGCAGAAATTTAATCGACAGCGGTATTTATATAGAACTGTCCAGCAGTTACTATAATTGCGACTGGCCGCAAAATGATTATGATATCAGCCTTGAAAATTTTATTTATATGTTGAATAATCATAATCAGGATAAATTGTTATTCGGCACTGATTCTCCATGGCAGGACCAGAAGGCTGATATGGAAAAATTTTTAAAATTACATGAAACCGGTAAGATCACAAAAGAACAGCTTGAAAATATCCTCTGGAAAAACGCCAATAGTCTTTTTGAGCTTGGATTAAAATAACAGGCAGTTTTACCCAAAAAGGATTCAGGGTTTCGAGGACTCAAGGGTTCAGGTGTTGGTTTTCTAATGCTTTAGACATTTCACTCGAATCCTCGAATCCTCGACCCCTTGAACCCTTATTATTCTAGTATTCCTGCATGGAGCCATAACCATGTTCCCCGTGGATGGATTGGTCGAGCCCGATTTTCTCAGATTCGGCAGTGATTCTGAAACCAACAGTTTTTTCAACAATAAAACATATCACTATGGTGCCGACTACAGCAAACAATATTGTAGCACCGATGCCCATCAATTGAATTGTAAGCTGATTCCAGACAGTCCAGATTTTATGGCTGACAGCTGAAGCATTTTGCATCCAGCTGTCGCGGATAAAAAAAGAAAGCAAAATTACCCCAAGAGCACTTCCGATACCGTGTATCCCGAAACAATCAAGACTGTCATCATAACCCAACTTCACTTTAACGGTAAGAGCATAAAAACACATAACAGATGAAAGAGCTCCCAATATAATTGCGCCGAACGGCAATACCACACCTGCAGCGGGAGTTATGGCAACAAGGCCGGCAAGTATGCCTGAAGCAAATCCGAGGGCGGTGGCTTTGCGGAACTTAAAGTACTCTATAATGAGCCAGGTCAAGGCACCGCTTGCGGCAGAAATCTGTGTCATGGTCAGCGCCCGGGCAGTATCCAGACCGCTGTGTACTGTTGAACCGGCATTGAAGCCAAACCAGCCAACCCATAAAAGACCTGCCCCTGTTAAAGTCATTACGAGATTATTGGGTGCCATCGGAGTTTTAGGATAACCTAGACCCAGAAATATTGCTACTATAAGAGCGCTGAATCCGGCGGAAACATGAATTACAAGTCCTCCTGCAAGATCAATAACACCTGCCGCCCCTGCATTATAAAGCCAACCGTCGGCTGCCCACACCCAGTGGCACAATGGACAGTATATAAAAAGCATCCATAATATTATAAATGTGATGTAACCGCGAAAGTAAACACGTTCCGCCAGCGCACCGCTGGTAAGAGCCGGAGCAATGATTGCAAATTTGCCCTGAAACATGGCAAGTACGTATTCGGGCACGCCTTTTATAATTGCATCATCAATACCCTTTAATAAAAAATAATCATTACTCCATCCGGCAAAACCTCCGAGGATATTCGGACCGAATGCAATGCTGTAACCGCATACTACCCATAAAACGCCGATAACAGCCATTGATACAAAACTGTGCATCATAGTGCTTAGTACGTTTTTTGTTCTTACCAGTCCCCCGTAAAACATGGCAAGGCCGGGAACCATAAGAAGCACGAAAGCGGTTGAAATCAGCATCCAGGCGGTAGTACCGGTATCCACAGGTGTGCTTTCGGATGCATGAACAATTTGTGGAGTTAAAGCAAAGATAATGGGTGCGACAGCGGCTAACAAAGATTTTTTCTTCATATATTATTCCTATTATTACATCATATTAAATAAAAGAAGTGAAAAAACGTAAAACCAACCATCAAGCAATGAATATGCCATACTTTATTAATATTTAGATGATATAATAAATAGTTATACCAATATTAATCGCACTATTAAGATAGGGAGTTAGATGAATAAATTACAATTATGTTTATTAATATCAGTATATAATTCCAATAATGTAATAAAACATGGTTTCGTATGAAGTGCACAAACCGTAATTTCGGCGGAGACTGATATCCGGATGAGTTAGCACAACATAACAAAGCTCCGAATTCATAAAATATTATCAGTAAGCCGCTTGAGAGAATAAATGCCATCAAGCCCGGCGATGCTCTTAGGTATTTTTTCATTAACCGATTGGAAATAACTTTTAAATTGCCGGTATAAGCCAGACACAAAGGCCTTGCTGCCGATAGGGTATAACAAACTCATTTGTCTTTTAATGTCGCAAGAGCCAAGAGCGGATTTGACCCCTTTGCTTTTTTTAATGTCGCAAGAGCCAAGAGCGGATTTGACCCCTTTGCTTTTTTATACAAGATATTTATACGGTTTTTTGTAAAAAAAAGGGTTTGAAATAATAATTAATAAAAACAAAGAAAACGAACGTTTTCTTTAACGCTATTTTGACATTTATTGATTCAACAAAAGGAGAACCGCCAGAATCGCTGCCTCCACCTTGTGTTCTTATTAATCAAAAAATGTTATAAACTATCCCAGGACGCCGGGGTAAAATGGGGAGAGTGAATCTGTCGTTCACCTGATGCCAGAGAGCATGTTTTGTAGAGTAGATCCTCTTCCCACTGCTTTGTTCAGTAACTCGTACGGTATCATAAACCTTCTCGAATGGGAATGAGTTTGCACTTACAAGGTTGATTCGAACAAAGTTTTTTACCAAAGTAAATATTTCTAACTTTGAAAGGAGAAGTTATATGTCAGTATCGGTTCTTGGGATAGATATAGCAAAACAGAAATTCGATGTCGCTTTGCTTGTAGATGGAAAGACAAAACATAAAACCTGTAAAAATTCGGCTGAAGGTTTTGATGTGCTGAGAATCTGGCTTGAGAAACAGGAAATTCGAAAGGTTCATGCCTGCATGGAAGCCACGGGCAATTATGGAGAAGATACTTGCGTTTTATCTTCATGATGCTGGTCACACAGTCAGCGTTGTCAATCCTGCCAGGATCAAGGGATTTGCTCAAAGTGAACTGCTTCGCACCAAGACGGATAAGCTTGATGCTTCCTTGATTGCCAGGTTCTGTTTGGCCATGAAACCAATACCATGGATACCCCCTTCACCGGAGATCAGAGCCCTGAGAGCTTTAGTCAGGCGAGTTGATAGTCTGACCAACATGCGAACTCAGGAGAAGAATCGGATCAGCATCGCATATGAAAGCGTATCTCTTTTGATTAAAGAACATATTGCTTATTTGGATCATGAAATTAAAAAGATCAGAAAAGAAATAGCGAGGTTGATTGAAGAAGATCCTAACCTCAAACGAAATAAGGATTTGCTGGATACTATTCCCGGACTTGGCAAGGTAACCATTGCTGTCATTCTGGCAGAATTAGATGATCTGGAAAAATTCAATCATGTTCGTGAGCTGGTTGCATTCATCGGACTCGCTCCAAAGGAAACACTCTCAGGATCATCTATTAAAGGAAAACCAAGATTGTGTAAAATTGGACATGTGCGGCTTAGAAAGGTTTTTTACATGCCGGCATTAGTATCGATTCAATGCAATCCTTTAATGATAGCATTTTGCAACCGCCTAAAAGATAAAGGAAAAAATGGCAAGGTAATAGTCTGTGCGATAATGCGGAAATTGGTTCATATTGTCTTTGGAGTCCTGAAATCCGGGAAAAAATACGATCCAAATTATAAACCGGTTTCCGCTTGACAAGAACGGTATCTACAAACAAATACTACCTGGTTCTTTGAAAAATGTTTATTACGAATGGAAAGAAAGTAACGATGAGTTGAGCGGGTTCCCCGCTCGAACACAAGGGTACAGGCATCCATGTCCAATGTCAAGAGCCAATTCTCGTCGCACATAAAGAAGTCATTCTATTCCTGTTGTCCACGTTCATTCTTCCAGAGTGTTTCCCACCAGTTGATTGTTGGCGAGGCTGGTCTATATACAGTCCTCACAGACTGTAGTGCATAGTTTTCTGGAAAAGGCAAAACGGAATAGGTTTTTTCTATAGGATTCCAAAGATATATTCTATTCCTTTTGCTGTCTATTGTTGCCAGTAGGCCGCAATCAAGCTGATGAGTATTTTGTATCCATTCCTTGCCCTCATTACTGTGGGAATCAAGATTCGAGAAATCCACTTGTTTTGTTTTTTTCCCCTCTTTGTCCAATATCAATACAGCACCATTGCGTGTGTCTGAGACGACATAGCCGTCTTCATATTTAATGAGACCATGCGGACGGTTTAGATCACTTATTAATGTTTTCACTGTCCCATCGTTTCTGCTAATCTCAACGGCCACTCCTCGATAAAGGAAGGTTGCTAGTATTGTTTGATCGTCACAACCATAAGTAGCCCAATTTGGGTCAACTGATTTTTGCCATTTTTCCAAACCAAGGAGGTTTTCTATATTGCCCATGTCAATTGATATAGCATGTTTATCACAGGGATCTTTGCTAAGTAATTTCTTTTTGGCATCTTTGTGGTCTATTATAAATATTTTATTTTTATACGCAGATTCTTTTCCAAGTCTAACTAAAGTGAGTCCCCGAGGATTTGTATTAAACCCATTATCCCATGCGAACCACTCCCAGCAGACGTTACCTGTTCCTATGTCAATCTCTAATATTGATTCTGTTCCCGTGCAACAAACCAAAACACGCATAGGGTTATTTTTGGAGAAATTCACACTGTGTATATTTCTAAACAGGGGGTTTTCGATTTCTTTTAAAATTTTTCCAGTATTAGTCCGAAGCACAACCAAACGATCTACAAATCCAATAACTGTGAAGTCAAATCTTACTGCAACGCCCCTTGGTTCTTTGCCTTCTATTTTCCAAAAAGCATGATCGAGTGAAAAATTTGGCAACAATGGGGTTAATGCTACGAAACCATCATCTATTTGTCCTCTCAGTTCCATAAATATTTTAGAGTAATCTTGATTCTTATGTCCTTCATCAAGCTCGTGGCTTCTATCTTTCAAAGCCTTACTATGATTACAGTTCTTAACTGCGAGAACGACAAGACTACCAACACCAAGATTATCGACTTTTTTGAAAGAAGAAAAATCAATTCTCATAATTACCTTTCTATCTCCTTGTTAATTTTGAAAAAGAAAACGCAGTGGATCGTATTCGCAGGTGTTTTTTCACTGCACTATATAGAAGCACATTCCAAAGAGCAAGGGTAAATGCCGAAGCGCTGGCTGCACCATTTATTCCGAACAGGGGGATCAAGACAAAGTTTAGCGTTATATTGAGCATTGCCGTCCATAGAAGGATTCGAACGGCAACTTTCTCATGACCACACATTGTCAAAAGATAGCCAACCGACCCCATAGAAGCATTAACGAACTGACCAGCAGCCAACAATGCCAATGGTGTCTGTGCTCGCAGAAATTCCGGACCATAAATCCAAGCGGCAATACGCCCACCCGCTACAAAAAATATTAGAGCTAAAAGCAAGGCGGGAATAAAGAATACCCTCGCACTGATAGTGACCAGCCGTTGCAATCGCGCCATATCGCCCTGAGCGTAAATTCTTGCGAAGTTAGGAGCAATTACAGCGTTCCCGGCGTGTAAACCAAAAGCCACGAATCCTGATATCTCTACTGAAACGCGGTAAATACCGACATCGTCGAATGGTCGTAACATTCCGAGTATGAGAATATCGGCTTGGTCATTAATCAAGCCTGCGCTTGCTAATAGTGCAAACGGTAACGCACGAACCAGCAATTGGCGTATGGGGTATGATGCTGGTGTTGTTAGAAGTGGTTTTGGCAGATTTTGGAACAACATAAGCAAAGCTACACACAATATCACCGCCGCAACGGAAACGTGGATTCCCATAACATATTGTGGCGAATATGGCCCAGGAACTATGGTAAAGAGACCAGCGAGAATAAGCAATAGCAACAAGGGATAGATGAACATCTCTACGGCCTGGCTTTTTACTACATGTCTTAGTCCGCGCAAGGCTGCTAGGGTTGCATTAGTCCAAACTGTAAGTAGTAACAAAGGTAGCATAACAATAAAGGTGAGAGTTTTGCTTCGTGTCATTTCGTCCCTCAACAGCCACAAGGAAGAAGCCGTAATCGCGACCAAGACAAACCATACAATTACCTCAATCAATGCTGTACTTACAAGTAGCCCACGTAAATACTGCCACTTCAGCCGCACCTCACTGGTGGCAGCCTCCCGCAATAGCAAGGCGGGCAAGCCGAATCCGGCAAGAACCTTTAAGAATAACATCCAGGCTATTGCATAAGCGTAGATACCATAATTTTGTGCTCCAAGCCCCCGCGCTAGAATGATTCCGATAAACAAGGCTAAGAGTTGACTAGCTCCTCTAATAATCGCAGAGCTTATTCCTCCGCTTACAAGCTGCCCTCGCAGGCTGTCAGCTGAACCAATAGACATTCGGATGCGGGAGATTATCATGTCAGACTGTTTTTGCGGAGGGGAATAATTATCAGCCGATTAATAATTTCTATATTTTTCATTTATGATCCTGACGCTTATAATGTTCACCCCATTCATTAAGCAAAATTGAACTACTCCATTCTTTAGAAAGTCCTATTCCAAATTTTATTTCTATACCAAGCTCTTCGCAAACAGGATATTCGGGTATTTTAGTTGGATCAGATCGATCACCACCTTTTGTAAACACGTTTGGCCTTAATCGTTTCAAGGCGACACTGACTGTATTGTCGTTTTCAATTTCAAAAGGAACTACGATATCAACTTCTCTGATACAGGAGACCATTAGGCATCTTGTGCGCAAATCCATGAATGGTTTTCCCTTCTTAGCGCGCAGAAAGGAATCACCGTTTACAATTGCGATGAGTGTATCCCCAAACGCTTTAGACTCTATGAGACAGCTAGTGTGGCCCGGGTGTAAAGGGTCATATCCTCCGGAAGTGCACACAAGGCGTCCTATTTGATCTCTGATTTTGTCAATTTCATCAAATGACATAATTTTGGCATAGTTCCCCATCATATCTCCTAAATTTATGTTTTTTAAATAAATTCTTGTTATTTATTTTCTGTGTTATTTCTTCTGCTGTCATACAGTTGATGGCGTTATATTTGTCATTTGCTCTATGCCGAAAGAGGCGATTAACGGCGGGGCTTTGCGACGAGGAACCGAGTCCGCCAACAGCCCTTGGTTAGGCCGTCAATCTTTAATTATAAGGTTTACATCATATTTTGCATCTCCATCATTTATGGAGACAATCAATTCATTTCCATCTGTCAGGGCCGACTTAAAAATGTAATCCGCTCACCGGTTCGAAAATGCTATTTTTTCTTCCAAAAAACATTATAAGAAATATTCTTCTTTTATATGTTTTATTCATATTATACATAAATTAAAGCAGATATGGTTTAGTAAAAATCAAAAATAAGCAAAATATATGCCTAAAATCAGTAACATTTTTATTCTGGAGGTTTTATTACAATTTTACGCCGTGCCTGACACCATCGAAACTATCTTCTTTATAAATATCAAAAAACATTTCGTGAAGCTTTTCTGAAGATTCATGGTACCTTCCGATATCTCCTTGGACACCAAGTGTTGGGTCAATTTTACCTGACAATCTGTTTTGTAATTGTTCTGGCACTACAATTTAGGGGTTTCCATCCGAATCTTCCATGATGGTGCCTTCATGAGACTCATAGCTGCTTTTATTATGAACGAGTCGATTTCTCTCTCTGATTAAGTCCGCAAGAGTCTGATAGACTTTGTTTTCGACGTTAATCATAAATTTGTTCGATGTCAGCAAAGGCACAATATTTATAAGCTTTCCTTTAAGTGACATAGAAAGCAGGCCAGGTATTTGTATTTTTCCATGAGTTCCATGGGAATCTGTAAAATGCTTGATCAAATAATCATTAAGGCTACACTCCAAAGCAGCAGCGCAAGTAAGTATAAAAGGAACCGTATGAATGGAATTTTCACCAGAATTAAAAAACCATCCTATTTCACTTCTATACCATGTCAATATTTCTAGATAGGTATGGTTCTGATCATAAAAATGGTCGATAATTATTTTCTTATCATTCATAGTATACTTCGGTGGCCTATCACTTAATATATAAAATATATTTTTACTTGATGATGGAAACAAAATCTGTATGAAAGGTAGTTAATTTATAAAGAAAATTAGAGTTTTTGTCAAATTATTAGTGTGATATTCCGTATAAAACAGGATTTTGTCCAGCTGATTTCATTTGTGTTGATTACTGAATGAAACCTTGTAGATCTGAGACATCTGTCGTGTTGCTGATTTCAGGAAGAAATATTGATATTATTAAAATACAGCCTAAGAACCTTACACGACCAAACAGAAAAGATTTATGACAATGAACATTACATAGTGTTTTATAATAAAAATATAATGGACCCCGAAATTTGAACTGATGGTTAAGCTGCTTTTTCTGTGATATTGACTCCATTATAAAGGAGACAGAATGAGAAAGCAATATCCAGGGAATTTTAAAGCAAAGGTTGTATTGGAAGCCATCAGGTCAGAGGATACGATAGCGGAGTTGTCATCCAAGTATGAGATTCACAGAGCCTTGGTTATGCGATGGAAAAAAGAGGCTTTGTCGGCTTTGCCGGATATTTTTGGAACCGGCAAAGAACGAGAGCAAAAGGTACGTGCTTTCATGGAAATTGAGCAACACCCTTGCGGCCGACTTTTGCGTGGAGGCACTTAATGAGGCTCTCGAACAATGTCAGCCGGAAATATTCAACACCGACCAAGGCAGCCGGTATACGTCCAGTGAATTTTTAAAGCCGCTTAAAGCCAGAGGCATAAAAATCAGCATGGACAAAAGGACGAGCTTTGGATAACATTTTCGTCGAAAGGCTGTGGCGAAGCGTGAAATACGAAGAGGTCTATATTTCAGAATACCGTACCGCCAGGAAGCCTTTTCGTCCTTAAAGAAATATTTTGTGTTCTACAACAACTTTTTCAACATACCTCAAAATATGCCACAAATCAGAATTCATAAACAAACTATGCCGCCACTTTGTTTAATCATCCAAAGCAACCTTGATCCTTATAAAAAATAGACACTTGGTTAAGCCGTTTTTAGAAACTATGACAGAATCACAGGAGGGTAATATGAGTGTACAACGAAATAGGGGATATAGTCCTTATTTTAAACGTAATGCGGTTTGTTTACCCCCAGGAACCAGGCGGGATAATACCTGAAGTGGCAGAGAATCTTGGCCTATCAATAAATTTGATTTTTATTCCCATTGAAGTATTTTTTCAGTATTAAGAGTATTTCATAATGGAATATACTACTTCATAATGGAATATTCTTTAATTTTCTCCAGAGTGTAGATGGGGCTATACATAATGCTTTTGCTGTATTTATCTTATTCCCTTTATACTTATCAAGGGTCTTCAATATATGTCTCTCCTCTAACTTTGCTAAAGGAGTATCCTCTTCCGATACAAGAAAGCTTTTTTTCTCTTTAAGTTCGTCTGTTAAATGCTCTGCATATATGATATTATCATCTACATCTAATAATGCCAGTGCTCTCTGCATAACATTCAATAGCTCTCTCACATTGCCGGGCCAGCTATAATCCAATAGAAAGGATTTCGCTTCTGAGGAAATACTTATTTGCTTATCGTTATCTTTATACTTTTCAATAAAATATGTTGCTAAAGGTATTATATCTACCTTCCTATTTCTCAATGGCGGAATGAGGAGTTTGATGCCATTTAGTCTGTAGTATAGATCTTTTCTGAATATTCCTCTATCAATAAGATCTTCTATTTTAGAGTTTGTTGCTGAAATAACTCTAACATCTATTTTTATGGGAGAACTCATCCCTATTTTTCTTATTTTTCTTTCTTCTATTGCTCGCAAAAGCTTTATCTGAAAAGAAGGTGATGTCTCACTGATTTCGTCAAGGAAAATAGTCCCTCCTTCGGCCTCTTCAAAAAGTCCCTTTTTATCCTTATCTGCACCAGTAAAAGAACCCTTTTTATACCCAAATAACTCGCTCTCTAATAATGTCTCCGGAAGGGCCCCACAATTTATAGCAACAAAGTTTTTCTTTGCTCTGAAGCTATTATTATGAACAGCTATTGCAGTCAATTCTTTACCAACCCCACTTTCTCCTTCAATAAAAACATTAATATCTTTATTGGCAATTTTATCTATTAGATAAAACACATCTTTTATTCCTTCGCTATTTCCTATAATATTCCTATAATTTCCCTTTTCTCTAACCATTTCCTTTAACTTTTCAATCTTTTTCTTTTTTTTCTGAATCTCTTCATTCTTTAAGATTAATTTTCTTTCAAGCCTTTTTATCTCCTTATCAATATTTTTTGTCTTGTAGTATTCTAAATATAGTTCTGCATTTTTATGCCATTTATTTAAAGGCTTACCTATAGCATGACAAAAGCTGTCTCCTTTGGCTATGCATTCATCCTCAATAAAGTATATCTTTTCCCCAGTGATCGCGGTACACACACCGCTTGCGTAGCCTATCATTGTCCAACAAACAGGATCGTTGCTTTTGCCTATATGGAGAAGATGCTGTTCTACCTCATAAGAGTCAGCGTAATGATATTCTGCATAGAAAGGTTTGTTATAATCAAAAGTAAAATTATAATTTAAAAAAAATATATTTCCCGAGCCTTCCTGAACATGCAAACCTTTAGCATATTTCAACTTCTCTTCACTTGAAGATCCTTTTAGAAAATCGTTTATTATCATTCCATCATTGTATCCACAAGCAAAACCGAATCTCGTTATAATCCCTCTTGCCGTATTTTCGCCTAATGTTTCAATAAGTTCCTTTCTCAATAAACCCAAAGCATCAGCTGCCAATATCAGCATTCTTTGCCCTTTGAATTTAACAATACCATTTTCTGGATAAAATTCCAATGATTCAATTAAATTAGGCTCATTCTTTTTCACTGTTCTGCTCCAATAACTACGCCAAGATCCTATGTTTATATGAGAATACAGGAGTCAGAACACAGAATGCAGAATAAAAACAGTAGTATGGTTATTTTGTCTTCTGTCTTCTGACTTCTGTCTTCTGACTCCTGACTCCTGACTCCTGTATTCTCATGCTTCGTTGTGCCCGCCCCGGGCATGGAGGTTAGTAAGGTTATCTTCCATGCAGCTTTATGTCTTTTGGTTTGAATGCTTTCCTTGAAACTTTTTTTCCTGTTTTAACAAGTTCAGTACGATATGCCGAAATATCGCATGGTCAGCATAATAGAATTATTAAATAAACTTATCTTCGCCAAAAGGCAAGAAATTTTAAGAGCTAAGTGGAGGCTTATTACAGCTCAATTTCAATCCATCCAAGGAATACAAGCTTTTTACTCCTCTTGGCACGATTTTGGCAATATCTCCGATATGCGAGGAATGATATCAAAAACAAATAGAAAAACTCGTGGGATACCGGCATAGAGACTGTGTCACAATTATATTCATAACTAACCTCCATGCCCGGGGCGGACACAACGAAGCATGAGAATACAGGAGTCAGGAGTCAGGAGTCAGAATAACCATACTATTGTTTTTCTTCTGTATTCTGACTCCTGTATTCTCATATAAAAAAATAGAAGCCAAATCTATTTGAATTGTGACACAGTCTCATAGAGCTTAGTCCAGAGTTTGGCTACTATCCGTTGGTCGACTTTTGGTAGTTTCATTTTGAAAGAGATAACCAGATGGTGTGCCGGAAAAAATATTCGTCAAGAATATGTTAAACGGGAGATAAAATCGACTCAACAAATTAGCAAAAAGTAGGAGGCTGCATTAGCCAATTTAAAGTAGCTGATCATTGTGAAAACATGTCTCGTTTTACATAATCTGGATGGAGGTTGACATCGATACTGTTTGTGCGGCTATCACCCGGAATCCCGATACTGGGGATATTAATACAGGATTATGAGTATAAAGGACAGTATATCCACCCTTCTTAAAAAGGAAAGGCCTCTCCCCTCCTTTTTTCACAGAAGGTGGTTCAGGGGGGGGCAGCATATTGTAACCCCCCCCCCTATAAAATTTAAAATAATAAGAACTGAGAACATTAAATAACTAAGGACGTAACTATGACGAAGCCTGAAGAGGAAAAAACAAAAAAAAACAAAAAGGTAGAAAAAAAGGAACCGGATATTATTTTTTACCACCCGGACCTATTCGAAGTTCCGGAAGATGGATCGCCTCCCTATTTGAAGGGATATAAGTGCAAAAAGTGTGGGCATATTGATTTCCCTAAACCTGATCTCTGTTTCAAATGTTGGGAAGAAGAGTTTGATATTGTTCGACTTTCTACGAAAGGGAAATTGTATGCACCTTCGGATATTTATATAGGGCAGCCAGGCATGAAAACACCCTATACCATTGGCTATGTCGATCTTCCTGAGAATGTAAGGGTATTTGCCCAATTGGATGGGGAGACAGGGTCATTTAAGTGCGATGAAGAAGTTGAATTGACCACCGGAACTATCAGGATGAATGCGGATGGATTGCCTGTAACAAGTTATAAATTTAGAAAATTAATCTCATAATTATTAGTCGGAGTAAATCATGAAATTACAGAGAGAAGTTTATATAGCTGGTGTAGGGGAGACAATTTTCGGCAGGCATAAACTGGATTACGATGCTTTGGGAAGGCAGGCTGCAATGCAGGCCATGAAGGGTTCAAACATTGACAGGCCCGATGTGATTCAAAGCGCATATGTAGGCAATGGGACAAACCTCATGACTACTGGACAGAGGGTTTTTAAGATTCTTGGCATGTGCGGACAAATGCCTATTATCAATGTTGAGAGCGCTTGTTCTTCCGGTGCAATGGCTGTGTATTGCGCCGCAAAAGATGTGGCCACTGGTTTGACAGAGATTTCTTTAGCTGTAGGGGCCGAAAACCATACAATGCACCGTGAAACGGGCGCTGCATTTGCGCCTGATATGAGCGATATAGAAGGTATGCAAGGTGCTGTTATGACCGGAAAATACTCGCTAAGAGCAAACCGGTATATGTATGAAACTGGTGCGACCATTGAAGATTTGGCAATGGTAACCGTCAAGAATAGACGGCATGCTACCAATAATCCTCATGCATGGTTTAAAGGTGATATCAGCATAGAGGAAGTGATTAGCTCAAGAATGGTTGCGTATCCTCTTACCTTGCATCAGTGTTGCGGTATTGCAGATGGCGCAGGAGCAGTAGTCGTATGCAGCAAGGAAATGATCAAAAAACTAGGTATTAAGAAACCGGTCAAAATAGCTGGTACCGTGGTGAGATCCGGACCTTTTCACAATATGCCAAGAGACATTACCGGTGACGATATTACCGAGGCTTCAAGCAGGCAGTTATACGATGAATCAGGGATAGGGCCAAAGGAAGTTGATATTCTTGAGCTACATGATGCTTTCACAATTGCGGAAATTCTTTATTATGAATGTATGGAATTGTGTGAAAAGGGGGACAGCCTGAAATTCTTGAGAGACGGTCAGTCTACTTATGGCGGGCAGTGCGTCGTAAGTCCAAGAGGCGGGATGCTGTCATACGGCCACCCGATAGGCGCATCCGGCGCTGCCCAGATTGCTGCAAACGTTAAACAGTTAAGGGGAGAATGTGCTGGGTACCAGGTGGAGCCTATTCCCAAAGTCGCCATGTCCCATGTAACGGGTGGGGGGCTTGCAGGTACCGAGCATGCCGCGTGCACAATGACAATGCTTGTGAGGGGTTGGTAATACATAGGTAGCTTTAAGCAATAAAAACATGCATGGACATGGATCAATAATCGTGGACATGTTTACAGAACAATCACCAAACAAGCAAATTGAGTGTGATTAATGAGGGTTTCTAAGGAGGCTTTTTTATGGAATTTGTTAAAGACAGAGTGGTCCTAATTGTCGGTGCCACAGATGAGGTGGGTGAAGCCATAAGCTTGCGGTTTGCAAAGGGGGGCGCAAAATTAGCAATTGCCGATACGGATCAGGCAAGATTAGACGGTCTTTCCTCAAAAATAAAAGAAGCCGGGAGCGATTCCATTGGCGTGGTTTGCAATCCGACAAATGCCGATGACGTGGAAAAGGCAGTTGCGTACGTGGTTGCCCATTTTGGGTGTGTAGACATTTTAGTAAATAATATTGATGATACGTCAGGTCATGGAATTAATGAGCTGGCCTTTGATGAATGGAAAAAATGCATTGGTGCCAATCTTGATTCGACATTCCTTTTCACCAAAGCAGTTGTACCCATGATGCAAGAGAAAAAATATGGTCGCGTGATTAATATGGGCAGCATTGAATATCTTGGCTGGAAGGGAAAGGCAGACTATGCAGCCTCAAAATCAGCTATTTTCGGTTTTACGCGGTCTTTGGCCCTTGAATTGGCTAAGGATGATATCACTGTCAATTATGTCGTTAAGGGAGATGTCTCAAAATCAGGGTTATCAGATAAGCAGGCTGAGGAGCTTGCTGCAATGCTGCCTGTTCAAAAGATTGGAAAGCCTGAAGATGTTGCCTTGGCAGTCGGCTTTTTCGCTTCGGATGCTTCCAAATACGTGACCGGGCAAACATTGTTTGTTTGCGGAGGGAAAAGCCTTCATTTTTCGATGTCAGTTTAAGGGATAACTTTTTCAGAATCAAAATGAGATTTGGTGGGGGGTAATTAAAATGGGAATAGAGAATAGGGTTGCACTTATTACGGGTTCAGCCAGTGGAATGGGGAAGCAGACTGCTCGAAGGATGGCAGAAAATGGGGCTAAAATCGTCATAAATGATATTGTTCCAGAAAGGGTTGATGAGGCGGTAGGGGAATTCAGAGATGCAGGCTTTGAAGTGATTGGTGAAGTGGCCGACGTATGCAATAAAGAATCTATTGACAAAATGATTAAATCCGCCGCGGATAAATTTGGGGGTGTTGATATTCTTGTGAACAACGCTGGTCTTGAAAAAGCCGGTCTCTTACGAAATCTAACTGAAAAAGACTGGGACATCACCCTCAACGTGAATCTCAAAGGCGCTTTTTTATGCAGCCAGGCGGCGCACCATCACATGATTGAAAGAAACTATGGCAGGATTATCAATATCGCGTCCAGGGCATGGCTAGGCGGCCCAGGGCAGGCCCCTTATTCATCGGCAAAGGCCGGGATGGTCGGTTTAACGAGAACTCTTGGCCTCGAATTGGGAAGGAAAGGCATTACCGTAAACTGTGTTGCCCCCGGTCTGATTCGTACACCGTTGTGGGATGAGGCGCCGGAAAAAATGAAAAACAGATTGTTGTCAAAACAGCCATCCGGAGGTTTGGGGACGGTTGATGATATTGCCAATGCAGTGATGTTTTTAGCTGATGATGAATCGTCATTCATTACCGGACAGGTTCTATATGTATGTGGCGGAAGAAGTCTCTATGCTGGGTGAGGCTTTGTCCTTCAGAGTCGGCTGTCCGGTATTTCCAAATAGACTTCGAAAAGTTATCTTTTTCTGGTTGCGGCGGCTAAAAAGAGGGAACCCTGCATATGACTAACCTCCATGCCCGGGGCGGGCACAACGAAGCATGAGAATACAACTGTAATAACTGCCAGGCTCCGGAAAAGGTTCGGAAGTACGGGAATTGAGCCTGTGCTAAAAAGGCTATGAGTAAAAAAAACAAATTGAGAGTGTTGGAGGGCGAAAATATGGGAGAAAACGGAGGGTCTTTGTCCGACATCAGGGTGCTGGATTTTACTGGGGAACTTGGCCCTTACGCGGCCAAGATGTATGCCGGGCTGGGTGCGGATGTTATACATCTCGAACCGATTGACGGCGACCCATTAAGAAAGTGTGGTCCGTTTTTCAAGGGGATTCCCGGTAGAGAAAGAGGGCTTCAATTTCTCTACTATAACGCAGACAAAAAGGGAATGCCTTTGGATTTGAGGAATGAAAAGGGAAGAGAGATATTTGTCGAGCTATGCAGGAGAGCGGATTTATTGCTTGAGAGTTTTACTCCCGGTTTTCTTGAAGGGGTAGGCCTTTCATATGATGTGTTAAGCACTGTAAATCCTAAACTCGTCCAGACATCGATCACGCCGTTTGGACAGTTTGGACCGTACAGCAAATATCCTGGCTCTGATTTGACATGTTCTGCTCTGGGCGGGTTCCTTTTTCTCGCTGGAGTCGGGAACGATAAACCGGTGAGGGCTAGTGACAATCAGGCGTACAGAATGGCTGAGGCTTATGCTGCAGTGGGAAGTTCGATTGCGCTGTATTTTGCGAAAAAGACAGGTATCGGACAGTTTGTGGATGTAGCTGGCATAGAGTCCGTGGGAATGGCCCTTGAAAATGCGGCGCAGTTTTGGGACTTGGAGGGTACGAATCGCAGAGGCCTTGGAAGAATTGCTGGGGGCGGCATCATTCACCCTTGCAAAGATGGATATGTTGTTGTTGTTGCTATTATGGGCAGAAACAAGCCTATGTGGGAGCCTTTTGTAAAATGGATGAAGGAAGAAGCCGTGGATGAATGGGAGATTTTTGATGATGACAAATGGATAGATGTCGACTATAGGGCTTCAGCGGAAGGATATGAATTATTCTGCCGGATCTTTGAACGATATTCGATGCAACATGAAAAGGCATATATCTATGATAAGGGGCAGGCACACAGGGTGGCGGTTTCACCTGTGAGCGATGGGAAAGATCTTCTTGAAAATCCACAGCTTAAGTATCGTAATTTTTGGAAGACGCTGCATCATGACACGCTTCAGGGAGATGTCGTTTATCCCGGCGCCCCTTATGAGTTCGGGAATCTGAAATGGGAGCTGAGAAACCCGGCGCCTTCTTTCGGTCAGCATACGGCGGAAATTCTAGCGGAGTGTGGTTACACCAAAAACGATATAACTTTGCTTGCAAAGGAGGGTGTAGTTTATGTTGCGGAGTCTTAAGAAATGCCTTGAAGGTATTGTTGTGTGTGACTTTTCATGGGTTGGTGCTGGACCAATAACAACAAACGTTCTGGGGCAGTGCGGCGCTGAGGTTATCAAGATAGAAAGTAAAAAAAGACCTGACATTCTGAGAAAAGGTGGTCCATTCAAGGACGGAATAGGATCAGGACTGGAGCGGAGTGGATATTTTGCGAATCGGAATCCAAATAAGAAAAGTATTTCTCTGGATATGGGGCATCCCAAGGCGCGGGATGTTGCAGTTCGGCTGATCGAGAAAAGCGACATTATTATCAATAATTTCCGTGTCGGACAAATGGAAAAATGGAATCTTGGGTGGGAAGATCTAAAGGAAATAAATCCGCGAATTATTTATGTGACCATGAGTTTGCAGGGAACGAGCGGGCCCCATAAAAGCTATATGGGTTACGGAGTCAACCTTAACGCTTTGTGCGGACTCACTGCAAGAGCAGGGTTCCCTGGCGAAAAGCCGTTCGGAACAGGCACAAACTATACGGATCATGTTATGGTGCCGTGCCACACGCTTTTCGGCATTCTCGCCGCATTGCTTGACAGAGAGTTTACAGGAAAAGGACAGATCGTTTCCATATCTCAGTTGGAATCCGCGATCTGTATGAAGCCAACTGACATTTTGGCTTACGGCGCCAATGGGGAAATCTTGGGTCCCTTAGGATATGGAGACCCCGATGCGGCTCCCCATGGCGCATACACAACGCTTGGCTATAGAAAATGGATCGCAATTGCGGTTTTTGGCGAAGATGAATGGGGGGCGTTCAAAAAAGTTATGGGAAGTCCCCATTGGGCTGAGGACCATAAATTCAGCACGTTCTCCGAACGAAAAAAGAATGAAGCAGAGCTTGATAGTCTTATCGAGGAGTGGACGAAGACGCTGTATGCCGATTGGCTTATGGAAGTCTTGTCCCGGAATGGCGTCAGAGCGGGGATTATAAATGATGCAAGGGGCGCCGTTGAGGATGAGCATTTGAGAGAGCGGGAGTTTTGGGTTTATCTTAACCATCCTGTTGTGGGAAGCAGCCTTTACAATCGTGCCCCCTTCTGCTTTTCGAAGACACCTGTGCGTATGGAAAAAGCTGCGCCTATATTGGGTCAGGATACCCATTCCGTGCTGACGGGAATGCTTGATTATAGCGAAGAAGAGGTGGATCAGCTAGTTTCTGATGAGGTGTTGGTTTAAACAAACTTCGTGCAAACAAATGAATATTTTTAGTATCCTGATGGAGGGAAGTGATGGATTTTTCAATACCTGAAGAATATATGATGCTTAAAGAATCAATGAGGGAATTTGTAAAACGGGAGATGATGCCTCTTGAAAAGACGTTACTTGAGCGGGAGTTGTCCCTTTGGAGTAAGCCGGGGCCGTTGATTCCTGAAGAAGACCATCAAAGACTGCTTCAAAAAGCCAAGGAGTTGGGGTTCTGGGGGCTTGAGGTGGAGGAGAAATTTGGAGGGCAGGGGCTTGGAATGTTGGCCAAGACGCTCGTGGTGGAAGAAATGTGCAAATGTTTGGTGGGTTTTTCGCCTCATGCTTTTACCCTGCCTCCTGATGCGCCGAACCTCTATTATTTGAATGACTGTTGTTCAGAAGTTCAGAGGGAAAAATATTATAAGCCTTACTGCGATGGCAAACTCGACTCGGCAATGGCATGTACTGAACCTGGCGCCGGATCAGATGTGAGCGGCCTGAAAACAAAGGCTGTGAAAAAAGGGGATAAGTGGGTTATCAACGGCACAAAAACTTTTACGAGCAAATGCGATTATCCCAGCGTATTTTTTATCCTCATCGCCGTAACTGATTCTGAAGCCTCCAGCAAAAATAAATTCACAGCATTTTTGATAGACAGGGAACATCCCGGTGTAAGAATCGGAAGAGAGATTCCAGTCATAGGCGCCATGCCGACATGGGACCTTATTCTGGAAGATGTAGAGGTTGGAGATGATGCCGTATTGGGAGATGTAGGCAAGGCATTTGTTCCTTTGCAAAATCGTTTTGGCGTTCGCAGGATTGAGTTGGCGTCTCGCTGTACTGGTATGGCCGAAAGATTGATTCAGATGATGATTGATCAGGCCAATAACAGGGTTACTTTCGGGAAACCTCTTGCGGAAAGGGGAGTGGTCCAGAATTGGATAGCGGATTCCACCATTGAACTTGAATCTGTTAGGTGGCTGCTTTACTATGCGGCCTGGAAGTCAGATCAAGGTTACAAGGACCTCAGGATAGAAGGTGCTTCCGTGAAGGTAGCGGCAACGGAAATGCTGACCCGTATTGCCGACAGGGCGATCCAGGTGCATGGCGGTCTCGGGGTTTCAAGTGAACTCGGAATTGAGCATGTGGCTCGTATGGTAAGGATCTGGCGGATACTGGAAGGGCCATCCGAGATTCACAGGTGGTTGGTTGCCAGGCAGATCCTGGGGCAAAAGAAAATTTACAGTCCCTTTGTAGTAGCCAAGGATGAAGACATATGAAGCAAGGAGGAGTAAACAAATGGGAGTAGATTTTATCAAGGAAAATCATGTGGCCTATGTTACGCTGAATAGACCGGAAGCAATGAATTCTCTGGATCCCGAGTCGGTCCAACGCTTGGCTGAAATATGGTCGGAGGTGAAAAAAGATAATGATATTCGCGTATCGGTTTTTACCGGTACAGGCGAAAAATCGTTTTGTACCGGGACGGATATGAAAAAAACACCCCCTCCTGAAGAGTGTATGGCCGCCATGTGGTTGAGAGACGGTCAGCCCATCATTCCTGACATGAAAATGTGGAAGCCAATAATCTGTGCTATTAACGGCTATGCTATAGGCGGCGGCTTGGAAATGGCGCTGGCCTGTGATATGAGAATCGCCAGTTCCAAGGCAAAATTCGGTTTTACCGAAGTAAAAGTGGCCAGTCTTGCGGGACTTAACGGGACCCAGTGTTTGCCCCGCGCCATTCCCCAGGCCGTGGCCATGAAAATGCTTCTGACCGGTGAGTTGATTGATGCGGAGGAAGCGTTGCGGGTGGGCTTGATCAGCGACATTGTCGAGCCGGCTGGTTTGCAGGAACTTGCGAAGAAATATGCAGAAAAGATTGCCGCAAACGCACCGTTGAGCGTTAAAGCAGCCAAGCAAGCTGTGGTTATGGGCCTTGAAATGCCCCTCGATCAGGGGATTGCTTTTTCTCATCTGCTATGGGGCGTGTTAAGGGATACAGAGGATCGAAAGGAAGGCTTTAGGGCATTTGCGGAGAAACGATCCCCTCAGTGGAAGGGGAAATAAGATACTGAGACATTTTGTGGGGTTAACCAAACGCGCATTATCTCATTATTTACATAGGAGAGTGACGCATGCATATTGTTGTATTGGCAAAGGTTGTGCCTGATTATGAAGTGCCTTCCAGCGATTTTGAGCTTGTGGGCGGAAGAGCTCATGAGAGGTACACCAGAATGATCGGGCTGTACGATGAGAACGCTATTGAGTTGGGCGTACAGATGAAAGAAAAAATCGGCGCTGCACTTACACTTGTTTCCTACGGAACGGCAGATGATATTCCTGTTTTGAGGAAAGGGATTGCCATGGGTGCTGAGCAATTAATAATCGTTTTGGGAAATTCAAACGATCCCTTTATAATTGCGTCAAATCTGAGATTGGCGATTGAAAAATTAGGCGATGTGGACCTGGTATTGTCAGGTCGGCAGTCCGCAGATATGGATCGGGGTGTTGTTCACAGTATTTTGGCCGAAATGCTGAACCTGCCGTTTATACCTCAAGTGAGCGATGTAAAAGTTGAAAACGGAGTATATAAGCTGAATCAGATTGTCGAAACCGGCAGTCGAACTCTCCAGATATCAGGAAAATCCGTTCTGTCTATAACAAGCGTTCCTGAAAATGTTCCGCGTATTCCCGCGGTTCGTGCCATTTTTGCGGCCAAGAAGAAATCTGTGGAAAAGATTGAGGAAATTAACGCTGTTGCTATGGGTGTTGAAGAAATTTCCATGGAAATACCCCAAATAGAGTCCGTTTGTGAACTTTTGCCAATTGAGGACATGGATGATACCGTAAGTTTGTTGCTCCAGAAGCTCAGGGAGGGAAGGTACTTATGAAAACTCTGATCGTTGAAGTTATCGATCCTGCAAAACTTGCTGAATTAGTAACGGTCAGCAAGAAATTTTGTGGCCAGCCTGATGTCGTCGGCATTGGGAAAGGAGAAATTCCCGGTTCCTACGGAAAAGCTTACCAAACGGAAGAAACCATAGGCGCAAATCTTTTGCCGGCACTGGCTGAACTTGTGAAGAAGTGTGGTTACGAGGTTATCCTGTTTAGTGCGACAACCACCGGGTCGTCATTGGCCGGTCCATTGGCCGCGCGTTTGCAGGCGGCAATCATTTCTGAAGTGATCGCAGTAGATTCGGATACGGAAGTGTCATGCCCCATATACGGCGGTAAGGTTGTCGCAAAATACAAGTTGAATGCGAAGCCTGCAATTCTTACCATACGGCGGAAGTATTTTGAAAAAGCCGAACTGGAAGGTGCCACGCCATCTGAAGCTCTGGAAAAGGTGCAAACACTGGTATCTCTTTTGGCTGAACACGAAGACAAAGCTGAGGGCGTTCCTCTGGAAGATGCCGACATTATCGTATCCGGCGGCAGGGGTATCGGGTCTAAAGATAGCTTCGCCATGCTTCAAGATTTAGCAACTCTGTTTAAAGAGGGCGCTGTTGGTGCCTCAAGGGGCGCTGTGGATGACGGATGGGCTCAGCCTTCCATGCAGATAGGTCAGACCGGGAAAATCGTGGCGCCAAGCATCTATCTTGCCATAGGCTTATCGGGTGCAAGTCAGCATCTCGCAGGTATTGCAAATGCCAAGTGTGTAGTTGCCATTAATAAGGACGAAGAGGCCAACATCTTTAACAGGGCTAGGTTTGGAATCGTGATGGATTACAAAAAAGTGGTGCCCGCTCTGATTGAAGCACTGAAGGAGGAAGCATAAATGGGGCGGGTTCCATATTGGAACATAAATTATGGAATTGTGGTCGATTTACTGGCGGTTCCTTTGCTATTTATCTTCCTCTATGGATTGTATGGTCACTGGAAACGGATTAAACAAGGTCTGGCTAAAACTAGTTTGCGAAGTTTTAGTTTGCCAAGTTCCTCCCTGAAGATAGGTTCCGTCTATATCTGCTCCCTTTTCACCAAAGGGATACTCGGCTCCCGTATTTACAAAAAACTGTTCACCGGCATTGCTCACGGTTTCTTGTTCTGGGGAATGCTGCTCCTGTCGATCGGGTCTGCCCTTGTGTTCACGAATGTTCTGTTCGGTCTTCCGGTCTTTAAGGGTGCATTTAACCGGTGGTTCATGTCATTTGCGCTTGACGCCGCCGGGTTAGCGGCATTATCAGGCACTCTTTTCCTGTTAATTCGCAGACTGGCGTTTCCCCCTGAGAGATTGGTTGTCGCAAAAGCGCGCTCAGGGTTCATCCTCATGGAAACAGTTATTGCAGTAATTATTTTGACTGGTTTTTTGCTTGAGGCGCTGAGGATCTCTCACAACGGATTTGAGGAAGGCGCCTTTGTGGGGAATTGGACTGCAGGCTTTCTATGCGGCAGGGGAGACAAGCTTTTCCTTCACCAAATCATTTGGTGGGGGCATGGGCTTATCGCTTTGGCTTTCATCTCTTATATTCCTTACTCTCCCCTTATCCATCTGGTTTTGGCGCCTATCAACACCGGTCTCGCCATTCCTGTGCCAGGGCCTAAAATGGGGGTACTTGACTTCGATGCCTTTGAAGCCGAGGAAGCCGAGGAAGCCGAGGATCTGCCAGGTCTTGGGGTCTGCAAACTTGCTGACTTCAGCCGCAAGAGATTGCTTGATTTTTCTACCTGTTTATGGTGTGGGAGATGCCATGAGGTATGCCCTGCGGCCCAGACAGGCAAGAGTCTTTCTCCCAAAATGGTCATCGTCACACTTTCAGAATACATGAACGAAGACAGATTTCAGGATGATTCCCTTCTTGAAGAAATATCCGGGAATGCGATTTATAGCTGTACAACCTGTGCAGCCTGCATGGAGGTCTGTCCTGTTTCAGTAAATCAGCCGAAGGCCATTATGAGAATGCGGCAGCACCTGCTTATGGAGCGGTCGGAAATACCTGAAACCATGGGGCAAGCACATAAAAGCCTTGAGGCGAGGCAGCATCCGTTTTTCGGGACAGGCTCCGGTCCCAATGACTGGCGCAAAGGCATGAATGTTCCCATTTTCAAAAAAGAAATAACCGAATATCTGCTCTGGATTGGATGTGCTGCGGTTTATGAGGAAAGGACACAGAAAGTTGCACGGTCGATGGTTAATATACTTCAGAAGGCGCGGGTTTCATTCGGAATTTTGGAAGAGAGCCGATGTACGGGCGATCCCGCCAAACAGATGGGCAATGAGTTTCTTTTTACTGAGATTGCTCGGGAAAATATAGCAGAATTCCATTCTCTTGGTGTAAAGAAAATTATTACCATCTGTCCCCATTGTTACAACAGTTTCACACGACACTATCCCCCTCTCGGCGGGTTTTTCACGGTCATTCCCCATCCCGTATTCATAAACAAAATCATAGCGTCGGGCGAACTTTCGCTTAGAAGTGAAAAACAGACTATTTGTTACCATGATCCCTGTTATTTGGGAAGACGCAATGGTATTTTTTCGGAACCTCGCAGCATTATTTCGTCGTTAGGACGATTGGTGGAAATGCCAAGAAATCGTAAACAGAGCTTTTGCTGTGGTGGAGGAGGAGGCAATTACTGGGCCGAGGAAGAAGGTTCAAGAATCAACCAGGCAAGGGCTAAAGAAGCTGTGGACACAGGGGCCGTCAAGATCGCCACTGCCTGCCCGTTTTGCCTTCTTATGATGACAGATGGGCTGAAGAAGTATACAGAAGAAATGAAGGTCTTTGATATCGCAGAGATAGTGAGTATTGCTTGCAACTAAACATTGGGATGGAGACAAAACAATTATCTTGTATTAAAACCGTATAGCGCAAACTCGAAGTCGGCATAAGCAAGAAAGTTGTTTCAAACGCATTCATAAATAGAGGAGGATAGATATGGCGAAAAAAATAGGGGTGTTGCTGTCCGGTTGCGGAGTTTTTGACGGTTCAGAGATACATGAGGCGGTTCTGACAATGCTTTTCCTCGATCAGGCGAGGGCCGAAATTATATGTATGGCTCCCGACATTCCTCAAGTCCATGTTATTGATCACATTACCCAAAAAGAAATGAATGAATCGAGGAATGTATTGGTAGAATCCGCCAGAATAGCGCGAGGAGAGATAAAAAAACTAAGCGATGTACAGGTAGATGATTTAGACGGGTTGATTATACCTGGCGGGTTCGGCTCGGCAAAAAACCTGAGTGATTTTGCTTTTAAAGGACCCGGTGGAGAGGTCAATCCTGATGTTAAACGTTTGATTGATGATATGGTTACGGCAAACAAACCCATCGGTGCCCTTTGCATCGCGCCCGCCACTGTTGCTATGGCTTTGAAAGACAAGTCCCCTGTGCTGACAATCGGCAGCGATGAGCAGACAATCGACGCTTTGCAGGCTCTCGGAGTCAAACATACGGTCTGTGCTGTTGATGAAATTGCAGTTGATAACAACAATAAGATCGTATCAACGCCTGCGTACATGTTGGGTCCCGACATAAGCCATGTGGCAATTGGTATAGAAAAGCTTGTAAAACAAGTTTTGTCCATGGTCTAACTTAAATTAAAAACAAATAAATCTCAGAACAAAATGCTTGATAAGGACGCGCAAGAAGTTATGTTTTTTTATTTATACCCTGATGGGCGCGCTTCTCAGCATAAACGATGGCAAGATTTCAGGAGGAGAAAATGGCTGAATGTAAAGAGTGTCGTTTCTTTTTTGCTGTTCCGGAACACGCGGATGATTTTAAACCCGGCAAAGGCGATTGTGTTAATGAAAGGAGGGATGAGAGGGGGAAATATTGGCTTTCCAAACCTGTTTTTGAAAATAGCGAGACCTGTGAAAGCTTTGTTAAGAAAGTGTGAGATTAATTATTTATTAAATATTACTTGACAATAGTATTAATAATCTTATTCTTAATAGTAATAATTCCTATTTTATATTTGTCCAATATAAAAGGGTTTTGATTCGCCGGGACTATTTTAGAAGAGAATTTTCAGCGTACTGAAGTTTTTTGTCCTAAATCGTTTCTGCGTGAATATCCACTTTACTCAACAGAGAAGCTTTAAAAGTTTCCTATTGGAAGGAGGTAAAAATGCAAAAAAATGTTGCCTTAAATATTTGTGAAGAGACTCCGGGAAGCACTGGAAGGGTCCAGTTTTTGTATGATCGATGCCGGTGGAAACATGTCGCGGGTGGCATGTATATGAGGCCGGAGGTGAAGGTAGGGATCGCGCGGGCACGTCTTTTGACTGAAGCGTATAAGGAAACAAGGGGTGAAAGTGAAATGATCCGAAGGGCCAAAGGATTGGATCATATCCTCGAAAATTATCCTATCTTCATTAACGATGATGAACTTATTGTAGGGGATGCAGGTGAAAATCCGGATACCTTGGCTATTTTTCCTGAGATGGGTTTTTTCCCCACAATCGATATAGTTGAGGACCCTGAGCTTATGAATGACGACATCCGGGATGAGGCGCGAGATATCGCTGAATGGTGGAAGCCTATGGGGCTACAGGACAAGTGTATGCCGTATTATGATCCGCACGAAATAGATATATCCACTCCATGGACAATTGTAGATGTGCCTCCTTTTGTTGCCAACTACATGAGTGTGTGTCCCGCGTATATGTCGGTGCTGGAAGACGGCCTATTGGGCAGGATAAAAACCTGCGAAGAAAATATAGCAAAAGCCTTTGTAAAACTGCGGGCATACCCTTGGAACGGGCCCGAGAATATGCCTCTTATGGATAAAATCGATGTCTGGCGTTCCATGATTGTGGCGGACAAAGCGGTTATCAAGTGGGCAAGAAGGTATAGTCGGCTGGCCAAGATTATCGCCGAGAATTTCGACTTGAGTGACAGCGTGCTGGGTGCCGAGAAGAGGAAGAATGAGCTTCTGGAGATATCCGATATCTGCCAGCGAATGCCGGCCGAACCTGCAAAGGGCTTTAAGGATGCCATGCAGAGCAAATGGTTCGTTTATCTTGTCTGCCACTCCCTGGAGCGTTATTCATCCGGTTATGCTCACCTGGAAGACAGACTGATGTGGCCTTATTACAAGGCGAGCGTAATTGACAGTACCGCTCAGCCGATGACCAGGGAAGACGCCATTGAGCTGATTGAATGTGAAAGGTTGAAAGTTGGTGAGCGGGGCGTTGCCAAGGGGAGAGCTCATCGCGAGGGGCAACCCGGGGCCAACGATCTGCATATCATTACCCTTGGAGGTCTTGACGAACATGGAAATGACGCTTGCAATGATTTAACCGATGCCATATTGGAGGCATCTTTAAGCGTCCGTACTCCGGAGCCATCTCTTGGTTTCAGATACAGCCCGAAGATCAATGAAAAAACAAGGCGCCTGGTTTTTGAAAATATCGCTCAGGGCTTTGGTTTTCCATCAATCAAGCATGAGGAGAAAAACACGCGTCAGATGATCGAGCATTATAAGGTTCCGCCGGACGAAGCTGCCCACTGGGCTTTGGTGTTGTGTATGGCCCCAGGGGTCGGCAAACGTCGGGGCCTCCAGAAGACCAGGACTGAGGGCGGGGGGTTAATCTGGATCGACAAATGCTGCGAGTTAGCTTTTTACGATGGTTTTGATTATTCATTTGCCAACATACAAACAGGACCCAAGACCGGGGATGCAACCAAATTTAAGACCTTTGAAGAGCTCTTTGCTGCATTTGAAAAACAGGTCGAATTTGCCACAGCGTTGCACTATCGGCATAAGGATGTAACCCGGCGGGCAGAGATCAAGTTTATTGAGTCTCCTTTTGTGGCATCCCTGGACGATGCCTGCATGGACGATGGCGTTGGTGCTTTTGTGGATAAGACCTATCCGAATCCCTGGAACAATACTCCTGGAGAGCAGGCTGCCGCCGATTCGCTTGCAGCAGTCAAAAAGCTGGTATTTGACGACAAGAAATACACGATGGAAGATGTGGTAAACGCCATGAAAGCCGATTTCAAGGGATATGAAGAGATGCGCAAGGATATGCTGGCGGCGCCCAAGTGGGGCAATGACGATCCCTATGTTGATGAAATTGGAGGGCGCGTGTTCACTATGGTAGCAGACAAATTGCTGGAACAGACAACCTACAGCGGGATGCATCCGCTCGGCAATCCCCAGACAGTCTCTACCTTTGCCACCAGGGCGCCCCGCGTAGGCGCATTGCCGTTTGGAAGATCTCATGGCGAGGTATTGCACGACGGCGGCAGTTCGCCTTATGTTGGTCTTGACAAGAAAGGTCCTACTGCAGTCTTAAAGTCAGTGGCGCACATACCGTTTGACCGGTATAAAGGGGTTCAGTTCAACCAGAGGCTTCCTGTTTCCGTTATGAGGGGAGACAAGGGTTTTCAGATATGGACGGCCTATATGAAGGCATGGCATGATTTAAACATTGATCATGTTCAGTTTAATGTGGTTGATACGAAGGATATGATCGAGGCTCAGAAAGAACCGGAAAAATGGCAATCTCTGATTGTGAGGATAGCGGGCTATAGTGCAAGATTTGTCAGCCTGCCCAAGAATGCCCAGGATGCGATTATAGCGCGAACTGAGCAGCCGTTAAGTTAAAATTCAGGTTTTCGGGTCGATATTGCCCTTCCCCTTTTATGCGAGGGGGAGGGGTAATTCAATTTTGGAGATGATTAAGACAGTTTTTCATTTAGCCAGGGAGGTTTTATTATGGCGGACACCTGTAGAAAATGCCGGTGGTCGAGAGTTGATACTGGAAATCCCATGAAAGGCGTCTGTTTTTTCGGAAGACGTGATGGATCCGCTGGCGAGTCGGCATCCGGTGTTTCATCAACGATCATTAAGGGTAAACTTGTAAATTTGAGCGATAAAGCATGTGAAAACTTTGAGCCAAAGCCTTCACATGCGCAACAGATCAGAGAGGGAATATAGGAGCTGAAAACCTTAAAGATTTTATCTGGTCGGAAATTGACCCGAAAGGAGTGGAAAACAATTGCCTCACCAAACCGCTATGGACAAGGAAGAGAGCTTCCTTGTAACCAATATTCAGAGGTTTTCATTGAATGATGGGCCCGGCATCAGGACAACTATTTTTTTAAAAGGTTGTTTGTTGAATTGCGCATGGTGCCACAATCCCGAATGTATCAATTTCCAGGAAGAACTTTTCCATCATGCTGACAAATGTGTGAGATGCGGTACATGTGTTGCCGCATGTCCTGAAAAAGCAATTGCTCCGCCCGGCAAGAGGACGGAAAAATGTACAGAGGATTTGCGTGACGTCAAACCCCCAATAATAGATAGGTCCAAATGCACCCTTTGTATGAAATGCGTGGATGTTTGTCCTCAGAACGCCATAACAAGAGTAAGCAGCGTAATGACGTTGGATGAGGCTTTTAGCGAAATAAAAAGCGATGATGTGTTTTACCGATCTTCGGGAGGGGGGATGACGCTTTCGGGAGGTGAGCCTCTTTTGCATCCCAAGACGGCCCTCGCTTTACTGAGGCTGGCAAAAGAGAATTCCATTCACACGGCAGTGGATACATCCGGGTTTCTTGACTGGGAACTTTTTGAAAGAGTTCTTCCGTATGTGGATCTTTTTCTTTTTGACATCAAGGTCATGGATGAAAAAAAACATTTAAAATGGACGGGTAAATCCAACAGGTTGATTTTTGAAAACGCAAAAAAACTTGCGAAGAACAGAGCGAATATAAGGCTCAGGCTTCCCGTTGTGCATGACGTGAACTTTTATGCGCCTGAATATGCCGAACAGGTTCTGAAGTTTGCAGAGGAACTCGGAGGCGCTGTTTCCGGTATTGATGTGCTGCCATATCATAATTTTGCTGAAAAGAAATATGATCAGTTGGGACGAAATTATTTCTTTAAGGGGTTCCCCAATTTGAATGAAGAAGATGTTGCGGAATATGGGGAGATATTGAGAGGAAAGGGGAATGCGCCATGGGAAGTGACCATAGGCGGCATACAAAAGGCGGATAATGCCAAGGATAGCTAAACATTCCATTATCTGAGGAAAACCTATGATGACAAAGATTCTTGAATTAAATGCCTGAGAGTTCTAAAACAAATATCATTGTGCCTGAAGAAGATCCCTATTTCTATGCAACAAGAAATATGGCTGACATGCTGGAAAAAATACATGCCATATCAAAGGAACAGCCGGTGAATGTTCTGGTTTCCGGTAGACAAGGGTGCGGAAAATCTTCCCTTGTAAGACAGTATGCCGCCATCTACGGGAATCCTCTTTCCGTTTTTCAGGTAGGCATACTCTCCGAACCCGGTCAGCTTTTCGGAGAATATGCGTTGGAGTCCGGAGAGACGAAATACAAACAGTTTGTCTTTCCTGAAGCCATTCAGACGCCTGACTGTGTGGTTCACCTGGAAGAAATCAACCGGCCTGAACATCCCAAAGCCTTAAACATGCTTTTTTCCCTGTTGTCGGATGATCGCGAGGTATGGATAGAAGAATTGGGGCTGTTAAAGGTAGCGAAAGGTGTTGTTTTTTTTGCCACCCTTAACGAGGGTGAAGAGTTTGTGGGAACAGAACTTCTGGATGCCGCTCTTAGGGATCGCTTTTACTTACTTTTGATGGATTATCTGCCTAATGAAGTGGAAAAGGAGGTGCTGAAGAAAAAAACCGGTATTACTTCCGAACAGGCTGACGACATTATCGCTGCGGTAAATTTCCTCAGAAGCAGCGGGGAGTTTGGGATGGATATCTCGACGCGAACGACCCTCATGATTGCAAAAATGATGGCTGTTGGCGCAAGTTTGAGCCAAGCCTTGTCCGTCAGCCTTCAGATGGGTAAAAAGGAACTCGAATCAGTTCTGCTTTCTCTTCATCTCGAAAAGGGTTATACAGAGCAAAGCAATATGGAATTTATCCTTTTAACAAAAGATTTTTTATCGAAAGAAGGGTTCGGGATACCATGATCGCCCGGAGAAGCATCAAATGGCGGGGGCAGGCCATTGAATGTTTTGCGGCGCAGAAAGCAGAGGGATACTCGGAATATTGGCGAAGGGACAAGTCACCGGTTGAGCTTCTTGAGCTTTCGAAACTTCTTTTCTCGATCAGAAGAATTGTTTCTTACGTGGGAAGAAATACGGGGGAGGTTGTTTGGGAGGGAATGGAATGTCGTGACGGCATTTCTCTTGATCCATCGCTTGTTATGGGGTCCTACCCGGTCTCCGCTGCAAAGACGGATGTCATTATTGGAATAGCCGTGGAGAAAGCTTATCAAAAGACCGAGTGGAGCGAGCGTTTAAAAAAACTTGCGTTGGAAAAGATGTGTTTGTCTAATATGAATGCCTACAGATTTTCTCTCTTTTTCGATATTGCTGAAAAAATCTATGCGGATATTCTTTCTAATAGAAACGTATTGGGTCTTTATACTAAGAAAGCCAGGGAATTTCAAATTAATGAAACGGTTAAGCGGCTTCCTTCCTCACCTACGGTGACTGAACTGCTTCATCTTTGGTGGAAAATGGCATTTGACGGAACGGAGACCGGTTTAGAAAAAAGGGATGCAGACGTATCGGGTGAAGGGTTGTTGGACAGAACGCGTATAAAGAACTTCTACAAAGGGCCATGGGCTGTCCTGAATTCCATTATGGATGCCTTGACTTATGAATGTCCGGAAATATCCGGCGTCAGGGAACGCTGTACATTTCGGTTAGAGCTCTATGCTTCCATATGGCCGAAATTATTCGACTGTATAAATTTCTGGTTTCGGGAAACCTTTAACCCCCGGCTTTTCTTTTCAAACATTGAAGGTAAGGGCATGGGAGGCAAGGAAAAAGACACTTCAACAGGAGCTATTCCCGGCCTTGGCAAAAGAATCGAGGATGTGGTTAAGGGGGAAAAAACAGATTTCACCGCTGATGTTAAATCTATTGTATCAAATGTCGATAAAGTGGTTTGCGTTAAACGCGGCAATGCCCTTGTTTGGGCAAAGAATAAAGTCGACAGGGTGTTGTTCCATAAGCTTTGTGTGTCTCTCCGTTCCATTGCCCATCGAAAGAGCACCTACAACAGGGGACTCCGTTCAGGGAAACTGGACCATAGAAGATTATTCAGGGCGTCAACAACCGGGACAGTCTTCAACCTGAAAAGAAACTATTTCGAATTCGTGCATGATGTTGTTCTTCTCGTTGACTGTTCGGGATCCATGTCCGCCAAATGGGAACAGCACGAAGTCGCCTATCAAACGCTTTTTGCAGCCATTAAAACCTATAATGGAAATGCCCGAATTTTTGGCTATAATGGGATTCGAAACATTTGCAGCATTTCGGAACTTTTTTTAGATGGACGGTTTCTTGCGATCACACCGGAGGGAAAAACCGCATCCGGGGAAGCCATTATTGCAGCGGCGTTAAGCTTGAAAAGAGGAAGAAAGGTCCCCCTCATGATTCATATTACCGACGGAGCATCAAACTGGGGATGCGGCGTGAGCGACGCCGTTGAATTTTGTAGGAAAAAGAAAATACATCTCCTGACGTTGGGGATTGGTTGTGACCAAAAAAGTAAATTGGCGCTGAGAGAGGAATACGGGAATCTTATCTGTTTTGTTGATAATATGAAAAGTTTGCCTGTCCTTTTGAAGAGACTTCTCAGATCGGGTAAAGGGGTTTATAGCGCAGCCACAAGACAAAACATGATGAATGGCGCTTCCGTATAATATTGAGCGCTGTTTAAGGAAAACATGAAGTTCTGCATCCATTAACAACGTTGGAAAATCGAGTTTTATAATTACAAAGTTTGATATATAGGACCCAGTATGTATACCATTTTAGTAATCAATGTCGGATCAACTTCAACAAAGTTGGGATTATTCAGGAACGAAAACGCCCTGTTTCTAAAAACGGTTAATCACAACAGTTCAGAGTTGGCTTCTTTTCGAACATTTATCGAACAGTCCACCTTTCGTAACAGGATAATAGAAGATGTTCTACGGCAAAAAGAAGTCAAGTTGGAAGACGTCGACCTCATTGTCAGCCGGGGAGGTGGAACAAAGCCGATTGATAGCGGGATATACCGCATCAATCAATTAATGTGTGACGATCTGCTTTCGGGTAAATATGAACGGCATCCGGCCAACTTAGGCCCGGTAATATCTTTTTCCTTAAGCAGAAAGATTGATGTCCCAGCTATCATTATTGATTCCCCATCAGCAGACGAATTTGAACCGATGGCCAGGATTTCAGGAATTCCTGAGATCAAGCGTAGAAGCGGATGCCATGTTTTGAGTCAGAAAGCGGCAGCCGGAAAAGCCGCGCGCGATATTGGCAAGCGCTATGGTGATATTAATCTGATCGTAGGGCATTTGGGAGGGGGAATATCCATCGGGGCACATAAGAAGGGAAAGATTATCGATGCCACTCACGGAATTGAAGAAGGCCCCTTTACTCCCGAGAGATCGGGGAGCCTTCCCGTGTTATCTGTTATCGAATTGTGCTTCAGCGGTGATTATAATAAAGATCAGCTCCTCAGGAGACTGGTGGGCGGTGGTGGTTTAACCGCATATCTGGGTACCAATGATGCTATGGTAATAGAGGAAAAGATATCCAAGGAAGCCAAAAACTGCGAAGAAATCTATCGGGCCATGGCATACCAAATATCGAAGGAAATAGGAGCCATGTCTGTGGTTTTAAAGGGTATAGTGGACGTCATTGTACTAACGGGAGGGTTATCCAATTCCCGTCTGCTGACTGAATGGGTCAGAGAAATGGTGGACTTTATCGCTCCGGTTAAGGTCTTTCCCGGAGAGGATGAAATGCAGGCTTTAGCAGACGGTGGATTGAGATTTTTACGAGGGGAAGAAAGAGAGAAAGAATATGATTAGGAATTTTGACGAAATTATCACACTTGCACAGAAGCATCAACCCATCAGGGTGGCGGTTGCGGCAGCCGAAGACTGGTCGGTGCTCAAGGGAATCGAAATGGCCAAAGAGCGGGGCCTGATCGAACCCATTTTTGTGGGGGATAAAGAAAAGATCAGCAGAATCATTGAAGCAGAAAACTTTAATCTAATAGCAGGGACTGATATTGTTCATGTAGAAGATGAAAAACAAGCCTGTTTCAAGGCGATTGAGATAGCCCGGGCAGGAGAGGCCGAAGCAGTTATGAAGGGAAAAGTTGATTCGGGGACGTTTATGGGCATCGCCCTCAATAGAAAAATGGGGATACGGGGGGACAGGCTTGCCAGTTGCGTGGCTTTATTGGAAGATCTTCGGGCAAACCGGATACTATATCTTACTGATCCTGTTTTGAACATCTCTCCCAATCTTATGGAAAAGGCGGAATTAATTAAGAATGCAGTCAAATTTGTAAGGGTTATGGGCATTCCCAAACCAAAAGTGGCGGTTATTTCAGCGGTTGAACTTATCAATCCGAATATGCCGTCTACAATCGATGCCGCCTGTCTTAGTAAAATGGCCGAACGTGGCCAGATAAGCGATGCCATTGTGGATGGTCCGTTTGCTCTTGATACGCTGTTTTCTCATAAGGCGGCTTTACGGAAAAAAATTGAGGGGCCATTGGCTGGGGAAGTTGACGTATTACTGGCGCCGAACATTGAAACCGCCAACGCCATATATAAGATGTGGACGCATTTTGCCGGATATAATGCGATAGGGGTTTCAATAGGGATGGAAGTCCAGCTAATTCATCTTCCCAGGGAATCAGTCCCGGAAGCCAAATTGGTTGGAATAGCGGCAACTGTTTTAATATTACGAAATAAATAATGTAATTTCAAATGGTTGATGTATCCACTTTTGCCTCGGGAAGAGAGCAGTGAAATCCTCCGTAAAATAGGAAACCTTGAAGATATCCCGGCTCTCTGCTCCCACTGAAAGCCCGCTTGAAACCTTTTTAGGACTTGGAAAAAAATAACTTATCAGTTATTTTGGCTGTTGAGTATTGAGAATAAGGCACTGATCCAAATTAAACCGCCGAGTTAATGATTTCCGCGTCTTTAAGGCGTTTATTTGTTAGGAGTTATTTGTTATGAGTTCGAAACAGGATATCATAGAGACTATCGTCGTTATTGAATGGGAAATGTTTCGGAGTGTCGAAAGCGCTGCCCCTGCGTCATGTCAGAACAGCCCCGAATCGTTTCGAGGAATACGGGCGAGCATTTACGAAGAGTGGCCCGAACCAGCGCTTGAGTCCTACCTCCGCGATCTGATAGAGGCAAGAGAAGAGAAGAGAAATCTCGTGAGCGAGAAGTATGCCAGGATGGACAACCTTTTGCCCCCGTTGAAAGAGAACCCTTTGATTGAGGATATTGTACGTATAGAGGCGGATTGGCAGGAGGAGATCAGGAATAAGTACCCGATGATTTACCAGAGTACGTGCAGAACAACGGACCCTGCGGATGACGGCAGCAATTTTTCCGTTTATCTCAGGTCGGAATTGGAAACCTACGGCGACAAAACCATAGAGCTCTACCATGAACATGTTAAACGGGCAGAAGCGAACCATGACAACCTTTCTCTCAGGATGTTGGAGCGCTTGGTAAAAAAGAGTGGCTACGAGGATCTGGAGGATGCAGAAAAGCAACTACGTGGATGAAAATACGTTTATGTCCGAGGTCGATGACATCCTGACCGTGGCCAGGAATGCGATTTTTTCTAAACGCTATGAGATTTCCGAACATGTGGTGAGGTTCTTTACGGGGGAAGGCGTTAATATTCAGGAAATTGAGGATGCGATCGTCAAAGGAAAGATTATCGAAATCCGCAGCAATCCCTTGCGGGGCAAAAGCTTTCTAAGTGTGGGAGGTTGCGGGGAAAAAGCGATCCATGTGATTTTCACTGAAACAAGGGTCGGCATTTTTCTAATCGTCATGGCCTATTATCCTTCTCCCCTGATATGGAAGGATTCTGAAAATAGACTGCCAAGAGGAGAGAATTCCGTGAACGACGCTCATGAAAAGTGTTTTTTTTGTGGTGAAGAAATAAAGTCTATTACCGTCGGCAATTTTGATTACCGCCTTGAAGGACAGCTTTACGTTATAAAGGATGTGCCGGCCGGATTGTGCGAGGGCTGTGGAGAGAAATATGTTTCGGTGGAAACAGCGGAAAGAATCAGTGCGCTGATCGCTAAAGGAGAGAATGTGGGCAGGGAGGATGTTCTTGTTTTCAAATTCGGATAGCATAATATTGGCCATGATACAAAGGGGCATGCGCAATAAATGCATTGAGGGCGCAATATGAAGGGATTGGAGCTCTGTGAAAAGTTTTTCAGGTCTTGCGGATTAACCATGATCAGGGAAAAATTTCCTTGGTATGAACGTCGGATTGCGGCTGGTCTCGTCGGCGATGGTTCTGAATGCTATGGGTTTGATGATGAAATATCCAGAGACCACGATTGGGGCCCCGGATTTTGCATTTGGCTCGGAAAAAAGGATTATGAGACGATTGGACAGGCGCTTCAAAGAGAATATGACCGACTTCCCGGATTGTTTGAAGGATACGAGCGGAGTACGGTGTATGAACATCGGGTGGGAGTTTTCGAGGTAGGAGATTTTTATGCGGGGTTTATCGGTATTTCCCAGTCCCCTCAAACCCTGGAGGAGTGGTTGTATCTTCCGGAGGATGCTCTTTCCAAATGTACTAACGGGAGTGTATTTACTGATTTTCCGGGGGTGTTTTCAAAAATCAGAAACGATTTGCTTGGGTTTTATCCCGAGGATGTGAGGTTGGCCAAAATTGCTTCGCGATGCATGACCGCCGCTCAATCTGGTCAATATAATTATATGAGATCCATTCACCGAAATGAGTGCTTTGCGGCGCAATATGCTGAAACCAAGTTTTGTTACGATGTTTTGTCTCTGGTGTTTCTTCTGAACAAACGCTATGCCCCGTATTATAAGTGGCGACATCGGGCAGTTGTCGGTCTTCCCATACTAGGCGGGTTTATTCATGGCAGAATCAGCGCTCTTATGGATACCCGGACTTCTCAAGAAAAAACGAAAATTATGGAAGAAATTAGCTCTGCCGTCATTGAAGAATTTCGAAGAGAAGGCCTTTCAGGGTTAAGCAGCGATTTCCTCCTGGATCATGGTCCTGTCATTCACGATCAGATAACGGATGATAGGTTGAGAAAACGTGATGTTTGGCTATGTTAGGTAAGGTTGTTCCCTTGGAAAACGAGTTATCGAAAATGAAAAATGTTTTAATTTTGGGTGGTAGTTATTTTGCGGGAAGGGTTTTTGTTGAGGAGCTTTTAAAGGAAAGAGCTTTTAATATCTTTGTGTTTAATCGCGGTCATGTTCCGCTTAAAATGGCGGGCGTCAGGGAAATTGTCGGCAACAGGCATTATGAAGCACAAATCGTCGATGGGGTTCCGGCGCTGGACTGGCATGCGGTTGTTGATTTTTGCGGGGAAGCCGATGAAGATATTGTAAAGATCCTTGAATATCTTCCTGGTAGAATTTTTCATTATATCTATATCAGCACAACGAGTATATATCAGAACACAAGAATTCTTCCCGTGAGTGAGGACGCGCCCAAGCTCTCAGCGCCCCAGCCTGAATTAGGGGATTATGCAGACTATGCTTTCAATAAATGGCTCTGCGAACTCAGGCTTCAGATTGATTGCCCGAAGCGTGGCATTGCCTATACGTGTCTGCGTCCGGCAATTATATACGGTCCCTATAACTATGCTCCGAGAGAAACATACTTCTTTGACCTTATATACCACAGCAAGCCGGTCATTATACCCCGGAATGATCTCCCCCTTTTCAACTTTGTGTATGTGGTGGATCTGTCGAAAGTAATTCAGAAATGTCTCGGAAATCACGCTGTTTTTGATCAAGCTTTTAATGTTTGTTCGGAGCAGCTTATATCCTATCAAAGATTAATGGAGGTTTTTGAAGAAGTTTGTTCAAAGAAAATCAGCATAGAGATGTTGAGCGTGCGGGAGATTGAGAAAAGGCAAATTCCTTTGCCGTTCCCTCTTGATTCACATCTCATCTATTCCGGAACAAAATTGCAGCGTTTGTTGGGGTTTAGTTACACACCTATTGAGAATGGCATGAAATCAACGTACGAATATTATAAGCTGGTTCAAGATGCAAAGAGAGATTCTTAGGGGTAAAAATGAGTCATATCATATTTTATCATCGTATCGTCATTTGCGCTGGCTCCGCTATGGTAAGTCTACTTGAGGTCAGTAACGCCGGAAGTTTCGGGCAAGTTGTGAAGATGGAAAACCGTTAAAAAGATATGAATGTAAAGGGTGCGGGTGAGCACAGAAACAACAAATATAGGTTAAAGGTCATGAAATGGAGTATCGGTAAGATTTCAAGTAAAAGAGCTATTTTCAATCCGGAAAAACCGGCTATAATCTTTGAAGACACCTCTTTTACATATAAACGATTGAACGATGATGTGAATCGTATCAGCCATTTGTTTCAGGAAATGGGTCTCAAAAAAGGAGATCGTATTGCAGTTAATCTTCTGAATTGTCCTGAATTCATTGTCTCATTTTTCGCGGCAGCGAAACTGGGTCTCATTTTTGTTCCCTTGAACTACCGAATGGTATCAAGGGAATTGACACACCAGCTCAACAAATGCAATTGTCGATTACTTCTCTTTCACGATATTGTTGCTAAACACATTGAGACTGTCCGTGATGCCGTGCAAGTGGAAGCCGATAAATTTATCTGCGTGAAAAGCAGTTTGACTGCTGAAAGGCAGGATTGTCCAAGCTGGGCGGTTTCATATCATAAGAGCATCGAAGACCGGCCGACGAATGAACCAACGCCTGATGCTTCGATTGATTTGGATGATCCGTTATGTATATTGTTTACTTCCGGCGTTTCGGGCGAACCAAAGGGTGCGGTGATTTCGCATGGGCAATTCTATTTTAAGAGCTTTCAAATTATAGATTATACGGATATGAGAAAGGACGATATCTTTTTATTCCAATCCCCCCTATGCCATTCCGCAGGTCTTTGCGGAGTCGCCATCCCGTGCTTATGCCGGGGTGCCACTCTCCTTATGAGACTTAATTTTGCCCCGGAGCAGTTTGTCCTGGATATTGAAAAACACAAAGCTACCATACTTTTTGCCCTCACAACAATGTTCCGATTCATACTCAATACCGGGTTGCCGGATCAGGTTGATGTTAGCAGTGTACGTGTTACTATCGGAGGAGGGGAGAAAACACCTCCAAGCCTCATTAAGGAGCTAGAGGAAAAGGGTCTTTTTCTCCAAATGGGTTACGGGCAAACGGAAAATTCGGCAATGATTTTGATGCCAAAAAATGCTATCGGGAAGAAAGAAGGGTCTTGCGGTCTGCCTAATTTCTTCACAGAGGCATGGATTGAAGATCCAGAGGGTGCTAGGCTCCCGACCGGGGAAATTGGAGAAATCGTTGCGAACGGTCCGAACGTCATGAGCGGTTACTGGGAAATGCCGGAAGAAACGGCTGAAACAATTGTCAATGGAAAACTCCATACCGGTGATTTGGGCTACATGGATGAGGATGGTTTTTTTTATTTGGTTGACAGGGCTAAAGATATGTACCGAAGCGGCGGAGAGAATGTATACTCTGTGGAAATCGAAAAAATCCTGGCGGATCATCCAAATATTGAAAACGTGGCTATCATCGGCGTACCTGATGAAAAATGGGGGGAAACGGGAAAGGCATTTATTGTTTGTCATAAAGAGAAGACCATTACCAAAGAAGAGGTGATTGAATTTTTAGATGGAAAAATCGCCAGATTCAAATTTCCCAGCCGAATCGAACTTATGGATTCACTTCCCACAACCCCATGGGGAAAAATAAAAAAATCGGCACTTAGACAATATCATTCTTCCAATAGTAATTCGGGATGAAAGTGAACCATCATTCAAGTGTCGAAACTGAATAGACGACATCAAAACCGGGGATGTTATGTTGCTCTGGGACAAGTCCATCGGAAACCCGTTTACTGGGTGGATGGTGTCCGGCATAGAGATGGCGTGAGCCCGATTCTGGCTTTTATGTGGAACTGCAGGAACCTGTTACTGTGATGTTAAGGGAGAAAGCCAGGAATTGATCCTCAAGGCTCAGAGTACCGATGCACAGTGCAGGGGCGGACTGACCCGTAGTAATAGAAGAGTCTGTAATGGATTTGGAGTGAAGGGGTCGGGCTATCCTGCCAATACATCCGTCAACCTTATAGGGAGGAACGAATGATAAAGGCAAAGCCGTTTGAAATTCCAAAAGAGCTTGTGTGGAAAGCATTTAAGCTTGTAAGAGCAAACGGAGGTGCAGCCGGAGTAGACGGGCAATCTATCATGGCTTTTGAGATTAATCTCGGTAACAATCTGTACCGGATTTGGAATCGCATGTCTTCCGGGAGTTATTTTCCACCCCCGGTAAAGGCAGCAAGTATTCCAAAGAAATCCGGTGGTGAGCGCATATTAGGTGTTCCAACCGTATCTGATCGTGTGGCTCAAATGGTAGTAAAGCTTATGCTTGAACCAAAGATTGAACCGCATTTTCATGAAGATTCCTATGTAAGGATATACACCGGCAGCAGCAATATGAAACCATTCAATTTAATTTTTTGGGGTACACTTTTAGACCCAGAAGGTCTAAAGATCGCTATGGTCGAGTCTTTGTCAATTTTACACCGGGAATAAGCCGGAGTTCTTCAAAGGCAATAAGACAGACGGTCAGAGGATGGCGTTTGCAACTTAAAAGTGAGAAATCCGTTGAAGATCTTGGCAATATGTTTAGGCCTGAGATCAGAGGGTGGATCAATTATTATTGCAAGTTTTATCCATCGGGTTTTAGCGCAGTTGCCAGGCATTTGAATTATGCTCTGGTACGCTGGGCGATGAGGAAATTTAAAAGGTTAAGAGGCCATAAAACCAGGGCTCGGCTCTGGCTTAGCAGAATTGCTAAATGTCAACCGTGGTTGTTTCCACATTGGCAAGCAGGCTTTTTACCGTAGGCTGGGATAGTGGGAGCCCGGTGAGCTGAGAGGTTCACGCCGGGTTCTGAGAGAACCTGGAGGTGAGATTCCTCCGGGTTACTCACCCATATATTCCCATGGCCAAAGGTTTTTGCTATTTGGTGGCAATTATGGACTGGGCAAGCCGAAGGGTGTTGTCGTGGCGTTTATCCAACACGATGGATACTTCATTTTGCGCCGATGCGCTTGAAGAAGCAATAATACGATTCGGTAA
>NZ_JBAMMY010000102.1:0-21067 GCF_051233685.1 Desulfobacterium sp. N47 | reverse complement strand
ATTCCCGATAAAAATCACTGCTAAAATGGCAGGTGTTACAAGAAACTTGATTATGATGGTTTTTGTTTTTCGATTGTGATCAGGCCCCTTTGAGGGGCCAGCAATCGTAAAGCCTCCGGCTTTGCCGGAGGATGTTTACTTGCAAAATATGAGGCAATTTTATCTTACTTACTCAATTTACGAGACGACTTCTCGTAAATTTGCTTTGAGTTGGTCTCGCTACCTCAAACTGATGCGGATTGAAAACCCTGACGAACGTAAATTTTATGAGATAGAATGTTATCAGAATAATTGGTCGCTCAAAGAATTGCAACGCCAATTTGATGCTGCATTGTATGAACGTTTGGCTTTGAGCCGGGATAAAGATGCCGTGAGGCAGCTATCCTTGCAAGGCCAAATAGTTGCCAAACCTGAAGATGCCATCAAAGAACCTTACGTTTTTTTATGCAATCCGATGTTTTCATGAACAGAGCCGTTCAAATTTCGGAAAGTTCTCTTTCGCCGACAATCAAATGGAAAATATTGGCATTACAGGAATTCATCTTGCCAAAGAAAGAAAAACAAAAAAAATAACCGATGTGTTTAAACAATTTGATATTACAAGGGAACAACTTAAGCATCAAAAAACCACTCTAAGAAACCTGAAGCAAAAACTGTTAAGTGAGATTTTAGGATAACCCTATGAAAAAAGAACTCGTCGTAGAACTATTTGAAAAATTTGAAAGAGCCTGTTATATTTTCAACAATCTGGAATGCTGGAGCGCACGGGAATTGCAGGAAATTTTAGGCTATTCCAAATGGGATAATTTTAAAAATGCGATTGAAAAAGCTAAAAAATCATGTGAAAACGCTGGTGTTTCTGTTTCAGATCATTTTGCCGATGTCGGGAAAATGATCGAGATTGGCAAAGGCGGACAGCGTGAAATAGATGACATAGCCTTAACCCGCTACGCCTGCTATTTAATCGCCCAAAATGGGGATTCAGCAAAAAGTGAAATATCCTTTGCTCAAACTTACTTTGCGGTTCAGACACGAAAACAGGAAATCATAGAACAGCGGCTTTTAGATGTTGACCGTGTTATGGCACGCGATAAGTTAACAAAATCAGAAAAGAAGCTGTCAGGTATAATTTACGAGCGCGGCGTTGATGACAGGGGTTTTGCACTTATTCGTTCAAAAGGGGATCAAGCGTTATTCGGTGGTTTTTCTGCCAATGACATGAAGCGCAGGCTCATGATTCCGGGTGGCAGGCCATTGGCAGATTTTTTGCCTACGCTCACAATCAAGGCCAAAGATTTTGCGACCGAACTTACCAGCCATAATGTCATAGAAAAGGATTTATCCGGCGCAAACCGGATATCGGATGAGCATGTAGAGAATAACACAGCGGTTCGTAAAATGCTGATCGAGCGGGGAGTAAAACCGGAAGCCCTGCCGCCTGCGAAAGACGTAAAAAAGGTTCAGCGTAAATTGGACGGTAAATCGTATGAGTATATTAAAGAATATTATTAAATCAAACTTGATGAAATGGAATTAATATATGATTGATTATACTATTCTTCTGATTAATGAAGATGAGGATATCTATAAAGTACTTAGTGTGTCGCTTGACGATATCGGCTATAAATTTGTGGTTGCCGAAAATATGGATACGGCTTTTGATCTTATCTGTAAAAACAAACCTAATATTGTTATTGCCGATCTTAAAATGTCGGATACAAAAAGAGTAGAAATTATTAATAAGATGAAGAAGCAGGCTCCCGATATTGAATTTCTGATTATTGTGGAACATAGCGATGTCCAGGCAGCCATAGCAGGTCTTAAAAATATTGCTTCTGACTTTTTAATCAAACCTGTAAATAAAGAATTGCTGATAATCACTTTAAAAAGAGCAGTAGAACTGGTCAGATTGCGCGAGAACCTGAAATTTTACAATGATAATGAAATAATGTGCGATGTTCTGATTAATCAGATGATTCATGAAGAAGTGATAAAGATTGCACCGGACTATAAGATTCAGGATATTAATAATGCCATGCTGAATAAATTGGGAATCAAACGGGAAGATGCCATAGGAAAGTTCTGCTATGAGATTACCCATCACCGGAATATCCCATGTTCCGGTGTTGAACACCCTTGTCCGCTTGTTGAATCGATCGCAAACAGAAAATCATCTCAGGCAACTCATATTCACCTGGATAAGGAACGCAATGAAATATATTGTTTAATTTCCTGCTATCCGCTTATTGAAAATGAAAAGGTTACAGGTGTAATTGAGCTGTCACGGGATGTTACACGGGATGTTAAGATGCAGAAATCAATGCTGCAACAGGACAAGCTTGCTTCCATAGGCAGGCTTGCTGCAGGTGTTGCGCATGAAATCAACAACCCGCTCACAACCATTTTGACAACAGCCATGCTTATTCAGGAAGATCTTGAAAAGGACAATCCCATTTATCAGGAACTTGATATTGTTTCCAGTGAGACTTTGAGGTGCCGTAAAATTGTCACCAGTCTTTTAAATTTTGCCCGTCAATCCAAACCCGAGAAAAAGCAATATGATATCTGCGAGATTATGGAAGAGTGCGCTTTACTGACCAGAAAGCAGGCTGCTTTTAAAAATATTACCATTCATTTTTCCTGTGTCGATTCAATCCCGAAACTGTTTTTTGATAAGGGGCAAATTGAGCAGGCAGTAATAAATCTGATATTAAATGCTACTGATGCAGTAGATCCCGGCGGCAGCATAACTCTGTCGGTGTCGCTTAACCCAAAGAAAGACCAGGTTATAATAAAGGTTGCCGATACAGGTAAAGGGATACCTTTTGAGTTGATAGATAAAATATTTGATCCGTTTTTCTCCACAAAAGATGATGGCACAGGCCTTGGCTTATCCATCACCAGCGGTATTATAGAGCAGCATGGAGGAGCAATTTATGTAAGCAGCAAACCGGGATATGGTACCACTTTTACCATAGTACTTCCGGCAGGTTTAAAGGAAAAATGATGGCGGATGAACTTCCAAGGGTATTGATTGTTGATGATGAAGTAAATATCGGCAATGCCTGCGTAAAAATTCTGGCAAAAAATGACCTTGAAGTCAATTATGTAAAAAACGGACACGATGCACTGGCTATGATGAAAGCAATTTCCTTTGATGTGGTGGTAACCGATCTTAAAATGAGCCGTATGGGAGGAATGGAGCTTTTAAAAATTATCAAGGAGAGATATCCGAATACAAAAGTTATTGTCATCACCGGATATGCATCCATTTCATCTGCTGTTGAAGTTATGAAGTTAGGCGCTTTTGACTACCTGCCAAAACCTTTTACTCCTGTTGAACTTCGTTCGGTAGTACAGCAGGCTCTGTCTTCAGAGCCTTTACGTGCGGAACAAGCCTCTTCTTATTCAGGCAGGCAGATTAAAATGATTTCCCATCAGCTTGTAGGAAGAAACCATAAAATCAAGCAGATAGTTTCTATGATACAAAAAGTTGCTCCTACTGATTCCACGGTTCTTATTTATGGAGAAAGCGGTACGGGAAAAGAGCTTGTCGCCCGCGCAGTCCATGCCAACAGCAACCGTAAGGATGAAGTATTCTTTGCAGTTGATTGCGGAACATTGTCGGATAACCTTCTGTCCGGCGAATTATTCGGACATGTTCGTGGAGCCTTTACCGGAGCTTATCAGGATAAAGACGGTATTTTTAAGCGCGCAAATAAAGGTACCGTGTTCTTAGATGAAATAGGCAATATAAGTTATGAAATTCAGGGCAAGCTTTTACGGTTTCTTGAAAACAGGGAGTTTATCCCGGTTGGCGGGGCGGAAGTGCAAAAGGTAAATCTGCGCTTGATTTTTGCTACCAATCAGGATCTCGCCAGAATGGTTGAAACCGGAAAATTCCGCAAAGACTTTTACTACCGGATTATGGTATATCCCATAAATACGCCGCCTTTGCGGGATATACTTTCCGATTTGCCTGAAATCGCAGAGCGCTTTCTAAGATTATTTGCAAAACAAATGAACAAGCCTGTTAATGCTATTGCTCCTGAAGCAATACAGCGGCTCATGTTATATGACTGGCCCGGAAATGTCCGCCAATTGAAAAACGTAATAGAAAGAGCGGTAATTCTTAGTGAAGGAGAAATTCTTGAATCTATTCATTTTCCTGAAGTAGAACTTGCTGCCGATGTTAATGGGCCGGAATCTGTAATCATAAACCCTGAAAATCTGCTGGCTGTGACTCCTGTCACCAATGAAGAATTAAAGCAAAAGAAACAGGAACTCAGACAACAGGTTTCTCAGCAGCTTGAGAAAAATTTTATTTTAAATGCGCTTATTCAACACAACTGGAATGTTACCCTGGCAGCGGAAAAAGTTGGGATTCAGCGAACAAATTTTCAGGCTCTTATGAAAAGACATGGTATTCGCAGGCCGCCGAAATAGGGAGAAGGGACAAGGTTCGAGGTGCAAGGTTTGAGGTGCAAGGTTCGAGGTGCAAGGTTCGAGGGGGAGAAAAAGTTCATAAGTTGGTAAGTTCGTAAGTTCATAAGTTGGTAAGTTGGTAAGTTGGTAAGTTTGGAGGTTTAAGGTTTGAGGGAAAGATAGCTCAGAAGTTTATAAGTTGATGGGGAGAATAGGGGAAACCTGCTGCAAATTTTGGTCATGTTTTAATACACTGTATATTTTATTTATACAGATTGCGTCATAATAAGTATATGTATGATCAAGCAAAAATCCTTCCGTTGTTTCATGCATTCCGTATAATTATCCTATACACATTTCAAGATGAATCTTAATGGTCTTATTTTATAACTAATATAATTAATTAATTATAAATTGATATGTAGCTTTTGGCACATATTCTGCTTAGGTAGTATTCAAAAAGATAAATTATACAAAACTATTTTATATTTTAAATAATACTACAAGATAAGGAGGAGCGATATGGAACCAACAGCAAGAATTATGGTTGTTGATGATGAAAATGGTATTTGCCAGAATGTGGTAAAAATTTTATCCAAGAATAATTATAAAGTGGCATGTGCGTTAAGCGCAAAGGAAGCCCTTGAAAAAATGTCTGAAGAATCCTATTCGCTTATCATTTCAGATCTTGTGATGCCGGAAATGAATGGATTGGAGTTATTGAAAAGGGTAAAAAAAGATTATCCGGAAATGAAATCGCTGATGATGACAGCTTATGCGTCAACTGATACTGCTATGAAAGCTATCCGGCTGGGTGCTCTTGACTACCTGCCCAAACCCTTTACTCCTGATGAATTGAGAAGTACGGTTTCCCATGCCTTAAAAGGTGATCTGCCCAAGGTTCAGATACCTGCTGAAGAAGTTGAAACCATTGATGTAATTGATTTTGACATTCCCTTTGAAGCAGAAGAAGTGGCAAAATATACAGGTGATGATTATGTCAGAAGCCTTGGGCCTTCGGATATGCCTGTTATAGAGATAAAGCCTGTTGCAACTCTTGAATATTATTGCAAAGTTGGAGATATGGTGTGCGAGATTTTCAAGAAACTCGGGGCAACCTGTAAAGCAGGTGTGAAAACAACTGAATGTCCTCAGAAAAAAGGCAAGGCTTCATCAGCTAAGACCAAAAAAACGGATATATCCAAACTTGTTGGTGTTGATATGCCTTTTAACTATGACGAAGTGGTGTCTATAACCGGTCCTGAGTATTTGGCTAACCTTCACCATGAAGGGCTCTCTTTTGTGCCCTATGAAACATTGAAGAAAAATTTTGAAGATTCAGGCAGAGGTATGCAAAACATTGACGTTGATATGCCGTTTAACCGGAATGAAGTGGAGCAGGTAACCGGCAAGGAGTATGTGGATGTTCTGGGTCGTTCGGATACTCCGATGATTGAGGTCAGGCAGAGCCAGCCTCAGGATAATTATTGCCTTGTTGGTGAAATGGTCTGCGATATCTATAAAAAATTGGGAAATACCTGTAAGGCAGGTGTTAAATCCAGCCTTTGCCCCCAGAAGAAAAAGGCCAAAAAAGTAACTGGAGATGCGATTCCGCAACAGGACATTAAAAAACTCGTAGGGATTGATATGCCGTTTGACTTTGATGAAGTCGCAGAAGCCGCAGGTGTTGAATATGCGATGAACCTTCAGCCGGACGGCACTTCTATGCTTTCCTATGAACAACTGAAAAAGAATGTTGCTGCTCTTTCTGGAAAAACCGAAGATGTTGAGTATGGTAAACGGATTGATGCTGCTTTATCTAAAACCGTTCTGATAATTGATGATGAAATAGCCGTAAACAACAATATGCGTAAGATCCTGGCCAAAAAAGGCTATAAGATTGATCAGGCTTCGGACAAAAAACAGGCTCTTGAAAAAATAGGCTCAGGTCAATATGGACTGGTTTTGCTGGATCTCAGGATTCCGGGTGTTGAAGGGCTTGAACTTTTAAAGGCTGTCCGGACTAATCTGCCTGATGCGAAAATAATAATCGTTACCGGCTATGCCAGTATAGAAACTGCTGTAGAAGCCGCCAGGTTCGGCGCTGTTGATTATATTGCCAAACCTTTTACTCCTGCCGAGCTTAGAACTGCCACTGACAAAGCGCTTCGTATAGCCGCGTAATTTCTTCTTAAAGGCCCCCCTTAACCGGGGGGCTTTATAAAAATCAATTTCTATTTCCGCCACGCCATATATAAATATCAATAGAAGAGCTTATTGTTGGCTGATGATTATCAAGCTTAGTACCACCCCCTTTTTATATTCCAATTCCTTCTTGACAAATTATTAATAATTAAAGAAAATACTGCAGAAAGACCGCTCTTCTTATCCAAATGATAGTGATCCGAAAAATATTTCAATTGGCTGATGGGGAAATGCAAAATGATAGTTGACACTGGTAAAAAACCGGATCGCAATGGGAAAAATTTCTCATATATTCTGATCCTGCTTTTTTTAATCCTTACAGTCGGTATTGTGGCAGCAGGGCATTTTTACTACAGTAATCAGAAAAAAAACTTCCGGGCCGGGGTGGAAAGGCAGCTAACCGCCATTACAGATCTGAAAGTAGAGGAACTTTTGCAGTGGAGAAAAGAGAGGCTGTGGGATGCCTCTATCTGTTACAAAAACGTCAACCTTTCCCTGCGGGTAAAGCGATATCTTGAAACACCTCACAACCCTGATGCAAGAAGTAAATTAATGACGTGGCTTCACAAGGTTGGAGCTGCCAATCAGTATGAACATGTATTATTGCTGGATAAACGGGGTGTATTAAGCATGTCTGATCCGGTATCGACTGAACAGGTTCCTTCCCACCTTGTCAGAGATGTTTTTGAAGTCATCAGCTCGAAAAAGGTAACTTTTCTTGATTTCCACCGCGATTCGCCCGATCGTCCTGTTTTACTGGCGATACTTGTTCCTATCCTGGATGAAGAGAATAACGATCTTCCCCTTGGTGCTATCGTTTTTATCATCAATCCTGAAACTTATCTTTATCCCTTAATTCAATCCTGGCCAGTGGACAGCCGAACTGCCGAAACGCTTCTGGTTCGAAGAGAAAGAGACGATGTTCTTTTCTTAAACGAGCTTAAGTTCAGGAAAAACTCAGCCCTTAACCTGAGATTTCCCCTGAATCAGAGTCATGATCTGCCTGCTGCTATGGCAGTACGTGGAATTGAAGGGGTAGTTGAAGGAAGAGATTACCGTGGAGTTCCGGTGGTTGCCTGTGTCAGGGCCATACCCGATTCACCTTGGTTTATTGTCTCAAAAATGGATAGAGTTGAAGTATATGCACCGTTAAAAGAACAATTGTGGGTGATAATTATCCTTGTCGGCTCTTTGTTTGCCGGAACCGGCACAGGAATGAGCCTGATCTGGCGGCATAGACAGTCCCGTTACTACAGGGAGAAGTTTGAATCGGCCGAGGCTTTGCGGGCAAGTGAAGCCCGCTATCACAGCACAATTGACAGCATGATGGAAGGTTGCCAGATCATAGATTATGACTGGCGCTGCATTTATGTGAACGATGAAAGCCTCAGGCAAAGCCGCCGGACAAAAGAGGAACTGCTTGGTCATAAGATTACGGATGTATATCCGGCAAATATGGAAATAGCTGATATTATTAAACGCTGCATGGATGAACGCTGTCCGGGTTTCATAGAAAGTGAAATTGCTTATCCTGATGGTGATAAAGCATGGTTTTATCTAAGTCTTCGTCCTGTCCCCGAAGGATTATTTATCCTTTCTATGGATATTACAGCACAGAAACAGGCTCAAGAGCGCGAGAAGCATTTAAATGCTATTATGAGAGCCATCAGAAAAGTTAACCAACTCATAACCAAGGAAAAGGATCATACCAGGCTGATTCAAGGGGCATGCTATAACCTTGTTGCAACACGCGGTTTTAGCAGCGCCTGGATATTACTCATGGATTCATCAGGAAAGACCGTACACCTGGCGGATTCAGGCTTAGGGGAAAATATCAGACAATTGAAGGAATTGCTTGAGCAGAGCCAATTGCCCCAATGCGTCCGGAAAGCCCTGAACCAAGTAGAAGTTATGATAACGAACGATACATTCATTGATTGCCCGGATTGTCCCCTATCCTCCTTTTACAAAGAAAACGGCGATTTTTGCGTAAAGATAGAATACGGGGGAAAAATCTATGGGACTCTTGCAGCCTCAGTGCCTAAAACATTTTCCATGGATAAGGAAGAACAGATGTTGTTCAAGGAAGTCGGAGATGACATTGCATTTGGTCTTTACAATATTGAGCAGGAAGAAAAACAACGCCAAATGGTAAAGGATCTAAGCTATTCGGAAGCGCGATACAGAACCCTTTTTGAAGGTGCGGCCGAAGGTATTTTAATAATTGAAATGGAAAACAGAACATTTCAATATGCTAATCCTGCTATCTGCAAGATGCTGGGGTATACGCAGGATGAATTGAAAAAAATGGGTGTTATGGACATTCACACTGAAAGTGATTCTGGCCGTGTGATATCCGAATTCGAAGTACTGGAAAGACAGAATGGCGGACTGGCAACAAATATCCCATGCCTCAGAAAAGACGGGACAATCATCTATGCAGATTTTAATACAACCCTTACATCAATCGACGGAATCCCTTGCCATGTTGGTTTTATTACAGATGTTACAGAAAGAAAGAAATCCGATGATGCGCTGCAAGAAAGTGAGGAGCGGTTCAGGATCCTGTTTGAGTGTGCCCCGGATGCTTATTACGTTCACGATAGTGAGGGTAAAATTATTGACGGCAACATGGCTGTAGAAAAGTTGATAGGCTATACTAAAGAAGAATACATCGGAAAGAGCTACATGGAGCTGGGATTACTTTCTCAGGAAGAACTTCTTAAAGCATCCGAATATATAAGCAAAAATACTCATGATCTTCCAGCCGGGCCGGATGAACTGGTTATCAACCGGAAGGATGGAAAGCAGGTATTGGTTGAAATAATGACCTATCCTTTGGCAATAAGAGGTAATGGTATGGTGCTGGGAATTGCCAGGGATATTATGGAAAAAAAGAGCCTGGAGCAGCAGCTCAGGCAGTCCCAGAAGCTCGAAGCTATCGGCATTCTGTCCGGGGGAATTGCCCATGACTTTAACAATCTTCTTACAACGATCATAGGAAATACAGAGCTGACCCTTGTAGATATCCCAAAAGATGATCCTGTCCGGCAAGGGATCGAGGAGATCATGGCTGCAGGTGAGCGTGCCGCCTCTCTGACACGGCAGCTTCTGGCTTTCAGCCGGAAACAGGTGCTTCAACCAACGGTGATGTATCTCAATGAAACAGCTTTGGACATGGAAAAGATGCTTTGCCGGATGATTGGAGAAGATATTGAACTGAAAACTATCCTTGCCCCGGATTTAGGACAGATAGAGGCCGATGCGGGACAGATCGAACAGGTGATAATGAATCTTGTAGTTAATGCCAGAGATGCAATGCCGTATGGCGGAAAGATTACCATAGAGACAGAAAATGTAAACATCGATGATGGGTATGCACATACCCATGTGGCTGTAATACCAGGCCCTTATGTAATGTTGAGCATTAGCGATACCGGAGTTGGTATGCCGGACGAAATCAAGGCCCATATTTTTGAGCCTTTTTTTACAACAAAGGTAAAAGGGAAGGGGACCGGTCTTGGGCTTTCCACCGTTTACGGTATCATAAAACAAAGCAACGGAAATATCTGGGTTTACAGCGAGCCAGGTAAAGGAACTACCTTCAAGATCTATCTGCCCCGGATCGAGAAACCGTCATCGGATACAGAACTAAAGGCTGAAAGAACTGATATACTGACCGGTACGGAAACCATTATGGTTGTTGAAGATGACGAGATGGTTCGCAATTTTATTGTAAAAGTCCTTGAGCATTATGGTTATAAAGTTCTCACAGCCGCAAACGGCGAAGAGGCTATTCAAATTTCCGGGGATTATCATGAACCCATTCACCTCACCCTGACGGATGTTATCATGCCCGGGATAAGCAGTCAGGTCATGGAACTGAGTTTAAAATCTTTAAGGCCTGAAATGAGGGTGCTTTATATGTCCGGCTACACAGACAATACTATTGTGCACCATGGTGTTCTGGATTCCGGAAAGGCATTTATTGGTAAGCCTTTCTCCCCCGAATCTCTGGGTCGCAAGGTGAGAGAAACGCTGGAGGATTGATGATTGCATATCGGCGAATGAAGATTGGCGATTGGAGATTGAATTCAGCTTTATTCATTTTTACTTTATTGTTTTTACTATACTTTATTAGTGCATATGCAAACGCCGGTGATCGGGTAGTGAAAGTCGGGGTCTATGAAAATGCACCGAAGATTTTCACCTCCGAATCCGGCAAGCCCGCCGGCATATTTATTGATATTATCGAGCACATCGCGAAAAACGAGGGTTGGAGACTGCAATATGTGTCCGGCGCCTGGGGGGAAGGATTGTACCGCCTGGCCAAAGGCGAGATTGATCTTATGCCCGACGTTGCATATACGGCGGGCCGGGACAGGATATTTTCTTTTCACAAGACGCCGGTCATGTCCTCCTGGTTTCAGGTATATGCCCGCAAAGGCAGCGGGATTAAATCCATATTGGATCTGGGCGGAAAACGAATCGCAGTTCTGGAGCGTTCCGTTCAGCAGGAAGCCTTTGTCCGGCTTGCAGACGGCTTCGGTGTAAAAATCACCCTCATTTCCGTGCCGGATTATAAAACAATTTTTGAGATGGTTGCAGGCGGTAAAGCAGACGCTGCGGTTACCAACTGCTTCTACGGGATGATGCATGCAAAAGATTTTGGCCTTGAAGACACTTCCGTTATTTTCGAACCGTGCGAACTCTTCTTTGCGGCCCCCAAAGACGCAAATGAAAAACTACTGGCCGCAATTGACAAACATCTTTCGGATCTTAAAAAAGACGTCCAATCGGCGTATTATGAGTCATTGAAGAAATGGAGTTCGGAAGATGTTGCCTTTAACTTGCCGGCATGGGTTAAAATTCTCGGCCTTGTCGCAGGCGCTGTACTGCTTGTGAGCCTGTTGGGAAGCATTATTTTGAAGCATCAGGTGAATGCGCGCACACATGAACTGCGGGCAAGCGAGAGAAAATACCGCGAGCTGGTAATGTTGGCCAACAGTATCATCCTGCGATGGTCGGACGATGGGCGCATCACTTTTTTAAATGAGTTCGGCCAGAGATTTTTCGGCTATTCTGAAACGGAGATTCTTGGTCAACATGTGATTGGAACCATAGTTCCGGAAAATGAGACCACGGGCAGGAACTTACGTCCTCTGATGGAGGATATCTTAGCTGATCCGCAAAAATTCGAGCGTAATATCAACGAGAATATGCGACGCAATTGCGAACGGGTCTGGATCGACTGGACGAACAAGGTTGTGCTCGATGAGTCTGGCCGGATAAAAGAGATTCTTAGCATCGGTTCCGACATAACCGACCGCAAGCAGGCCGAAGAGCAGATTAGCCGGCTTAATAATGATTTGCGGCGGCATGCAAAGGAGCTGGAACAACGCGTTGCGGATCGCACCGCAGAGTTGGTTATTGCCAAGGAACGGGCAGAATCTGCCGACAGGATCAAGCCCGCATTCCTGGCTACCATGTCTCACGAACTACGCACACCGCTTAACTCAATCATAGGTTTTACCGGCATCATGCTTCAGGAACTGGCCGGCCCTCTTAACGAAGAGCAGCGAAAACAATTGACAATGGTTCAAAGCAGTTCCCGCCATCTTCTATCCCTGATAAACGATGTGCTGGACATTTCCAAAATCGAGGCGGGTCAACTGGAGCTTTCCGTTACATCCTTTGAATTGAGGCCGTCAATTGAAAAAATGGTTAAATTGGTTTTGCCTATGGCCAAAAAGAAGGGGCTTGATCTGAGGGTTTACATCGCAGATGATATCAATACTGCAGCAACGGATCAGCGTCGTCTGGAACAGGTAGTACTTAATCTGCTAAACAATGCGGTAAAATTTACAGAAAAAGGATATGTTCATATTTCATGCCGCATCGAAAATGATAAATATCTTCTGTCGGTTTCAGATACAGGTACAGGCATACGGCCTGAAGAACTTTCCGGCCTTTTTCAACCTTTCCACCAGATTGATACAGGGCTTACACGCAAATACGAGGGTACTGGTCTCGGACTGTCCATATGCAAGAGGTTGCTGGATATGATGGGTGGAACCATTGATGTTCAAAGCCAATGGGGTAAGGGCAGCACCTTTATCGTGCGCTTTCCGGGCAAGACAGGAGGTTTGATATGAACGGTACGCTGTTGATAATTGAAGACAACCAGCAGAATTTATATATGATGCGGTTTCTGCTGGAAAAAAGCGGTTTTACTGTGGTTGGTGCTGAAAACGGGCGGGATGGTATCGACAAGGCTCTGTGCCACAAGCCGCTGGCAATATTGCTGGACATTCAGCTTCCTGAAATGGACGGATATGCCGTCGCTGCGGAACTGAAAAAACATAGAGAACTGGATGAAGTGCCCATCATCGCTGTAACCTCGTATGCTATGGTGGGAGACCGGGAACGGATTCTGGCTGCAGGAGCGACGGGTTATATAGAAAAGCCCATTGATCCGGAGACGTTTGTGGGGGAAATCAGGAAATACCTATAGATTTTGGAATTTGGATTTTGGAATTTGGAATTAGGAAACACCATGAGAAATTCCAAAATCCAAATTCCAATTCGGAGGTTTCATGAATATTCTAATAGTAGATGACAGAGAAGATAACAGGTATCTGCTGGAGAGCCTGCTCAAAGGTAACGGCCATGATGTCGAGGCGGCTGCAAACGGTGCCGAGGCGCTTGAAAGGATCAAGGCCGGGGAGATCGAGCTGATCGTCAGCGATATTCTCATGCCTGTCATGGACGGATTTCAGTTGTGTAGAATAGTCAAGACAGATGAGCGCTTACGTCATATTCCTTTCATTATTTACACAGCCACATACACCGGCCCAAAGGATCAGGAGTTTGCCATCAAAATTGGTGCAGACCGGTTCATTCTAAAGCCTTGCGAGCCGGATGTATTTATGGAGGCTATTCGGGATGTGATGACAACTGCCATGGACCATCATATTACTTCGATTACAACGCCGGAGCATGAAGAGGAGATGCTTAAGCTTTACAGTGAAAGGCTAGTTAGAAAGCTTGAAACGAAGATGCTGGAACTGGAAAAAGAAGTTCAGGCGCGACGGGAGGCCGAAAAGGCTCTTCGTGAAAGCGAAGCAAGGTTGATTGAGGCACAGAGACTGGCAAGGATGGGTGATTTTATCTGGGATGTGGAAACCGGTAAGACTACATGGTCCGATGCGCTGTTTGATCTGCTGGGATACGATAAATCCGACACCATCGATTATGACAAAGTTCATGAGAAAATCCATCATCCGGATGATCTGGAACGTGTGAATCAATGGCTTGATAGATGCATCACATCCGGTCAGGATATACTGTCTCCCAATGAGTACCGGATTGTTCGCAAAGACGGTGAAATTTTCTTTGTCCGTACCGTTGGCAATATCAGGCGAAGGCCTGGGAAAAAGCCCGAAATTTTTGCAACTGTCCAGGATATCACCGAGCATAAACGCGCTGAAGAAGATCAAAAAAGTCTGGAAGAGCAGCTTCGACAGTCTCAGAAGCTCGAGGCTGTTGGTCTTCTGTCGGGAGGAATTGCCCATGATTTCAACAATCTTCTTACAACGATCATAGGAAATGCGGAGCTGGTTCTTATGAGTATTCCAAAGGATAATCCGTTGCGTGAAAATATTGAGGGGATCAAGGCCGCCGGGGAACGATCCGCCACACTGACCCGACATCTCCTATCTTTCAGCCGGAAGCAGGTTCTTCAACCCACGGTAATAAATCTCAATGAAATAGCTTTGAATATGGAAAAGATGCTTTGCCGGATGATTGGAGAAGATATTGAAATGAAAACTATCCTTGACCCGGATTTAGGACAGATAGAAGCCGATTCGGGACAGATCGAACAGGTGATAATGAACCTTGTGGTAAATGCCAGAGATGCAATGCCGGATGGTGGAAAGATTACCATAGAGACGGCAAATGTAGATTTGGATGAGGACTATACCCGTTCCCATATAGCCGTAGCACCGGGCCCTTATGTGATGTTGAGTGTGAGCGACACGGGAACCGGCATGTCCCGCGAAGTTCAGTCCCAGATTTTTGAGCCCTTTTTTACGACCAAGGGAAAGGGAACGGGTCTTGGGCTTTCAACCGTTTACGGTATCGTGAAGCAAAGCAAGGGGAATATCTGGGTTTACAGCGAGCCCGGAAAAGGAACCACCTTCAAGATTTATCTGCCCCGTGTTGAGAAACCGGCATCAGGAACAAAACGGAATGCTGAAACAACGGATACCCCGACCGGTTCGGAAACCATTCTGGTTGTGGAGGACGATGAGATGGTTCGCAATTTTGCTGTAAAAGTTCTGAAAGGATACGGCTTCAAAGTTCTGACAGCCGCAGACGGTGATGAAGCTATTAAAATTTCCGGAGAGCATCGGAAACCCATTCATCTCATGTTGACGGATGTTATCATGCCCGGAATAAGCAGCCGGGACATGGAGGAGAGTTTAAAATCCTCCAGGCCGGAGATGAAGGTGCTTTACATGTCCGGCTACACTGACAATACAATTGTGCATCATGGGGTGCTTGACTCGGGAAAAGCATTTATCGGCAAGCCTTTTAGTCCCGACTCTCTTGGGCGTAAAGTAAGAGAAATGCTGGATTTCACAAGAATAGCAAAATAACGCATTTAAATTATTGTATTTTTATGTATCTTTCCGGAAAAGCAAAATTTTATTCAGTTTCCATCTAATAAACACAGCTAAAAGGAGAATTATAAATTATATGAGAAGCTCTGTCAGAGTCAACCTGGGGAATCTGCTCCTTTCATTGTCTGATGCAATGGAACTGGCCGGTCCTGAGATCGCTCAGCATCAGCAGAGAACGGCATTCATAGTGTGGCAGATGGCCAAGGCGGCCGGATTCCCAAAGGAGACGGTAGAAGAGATATTCATAGCAGCCCTTATGCATGACATAGGAGCTCTATCCCTGGAGGAAAAGGAATCTCTTCGCCTATCCGCCCTCAGGGACAAGGGGGAGAGCGAGGTGGCCACGCATTGTATACGGGGTAAGGCCCTACTTCAAAAAGTGCCCTGGCTGAAATCCTCGGCAGATATCGTGCGATACCATCACAAATATATTCAGGAATGGGATGAACCCATCGATACGCCAATTGTATTAAAATCGCAGATGCTGGTGTTGGCAGACCATCTTGAAAGATTTATTCAGCGGGACAAATACATTCTGCATCAGGAAAAGGAGCTCGTTTCCGGAATTAACTCCATGAAAGGCGAAAGATTCCACCGGGAGGTCGTGGACTATTTCATGGCGGCTGCCGGCCGCGAAGAGTTCTGGCTCGATTTGACCTCTCCCAGGCTTTATTCCATTCTTCTTCATGAGGGTCCTTACAGGAGCCCGGAAGCAGACATACAGAATCTTTTTTCTTTTAGCAATGTTTTCAGAAATATCATTGATTTCAGATCCCCGTTTACAGCCACGCATTCTTCAGGGGTTTCCGCATGCGCAGCATTGATGGCAACGATATTCGGCCTGACCGAAACGGAAACCCGCTTGATGGAAATCGCCGGGGATTTGCACGACCTTGGCAAACTCGGAGTCCCCAACAGGGTTCTGGAAAAGCGGGGAAAGCTGGACGGTGAGGAATTCTCCATTATAAAGTCTCACACTTATTTTACTTACGCGTTGCTGAATACTATCGGAGGGCTTGAACAAATAAGTGAATGGGCAGCATTTCACCACGAGAAACTGGATGGCTCCGGGTACCCTTTTCACTGCAAATCAACAGACCTGGATACCGGAGCACGTATCATGGCAGTTGCAGATCTTTTCACAGCCATTGCCGAAGACAGGCCGTACAGAAAAGGGATGTCCCAAAAAGAGATTGTAAAGATCATGAAGCAGTTTTCAGACAGGAAAGTGCTGGACCCCAAAATAATCGATCTTCTCATGGCGCATTATGACGAGATCGATAGTCACGTTAAAGAGGTGCAAGCTAAGTCTCTGGAGTTCTATAAACAACAGTTCGTTATTTAGGAGTATATATGGAACCGGCGATAACAGGGAAAAAAATTCTCATAATTGATGACGATGAATCGGTTCTTCGGACACTGAAGCGTATTATAGATAAGATCCGGCGGGAGTGCGTATTGGCAAGCAGCGCGGAAGAGGCGCGCCGCATCCTGGAGCAGGAGTCATTTGATTTGGTCCTGTGCGATATCCGGCTTCCCGGAGAATCAGGCATGGATCTTGTCAGGCATATCCTCTCCGGATATCCTGAAACCGCCGTGATTGTGGTAAGCGGACTAGATGATCCTGATGTGGCGGAAAAGGCTCTGGAGATTGGGGTTTACGGCTTTATTGTCAAACCTTTCAAAGTCAGCGAGGTGATAATAAATGTTTCCAATGCCCTTAGAAGGCAAAAACTGGAGAGTGAGAGCAGGCGCTACCGGGAAAATCTGGAACAACTAGTGGCTGTTCGTACAGAAAAACTTCAGGATACACTTGATGGACTGATTAAGGTTGTTGCAGGTATTGTGGAATCAAAGGATCCTTATACGGCAGGCCATCAGCGCAAGGTTGCCGAACTTGCCTGTGCCATAGCCTGTGAAATGGATTTTGCAACGGATCAGGTAAAGGGAATTCTTATGGCCGGTACGGTACATGATCTTGGCAAGGTTGCTGTTCCTTCTGAAATTCTAAGCAAACCCGGCCGGCTCAGCAATATTGAATTTGCTATAATCAAGGAGCATCCCCAGGTGGGCTATGATATTCTGAAGGGAATCGATTTCCCATGGCCGGTTGCCATGATGGTTTTGCAACATCATGAAAGAATGGACGGTTCCGGATATCCCTGCGGATTGAAAGGAAATGAAATTCTTCCTGAAGCAAGAATCCTTATGGTGGCCGATGTTATGGAAGCTATGGCTTCACACCGTCCATACCGCCCTCTAATCGGTATTGATATAGCTTTGGAGGAGATCGCAAAAAACAAAGGCATCCTTTATGAACCTGATGTTGTAGATGCCTGTATTAATTTGTTTTCAAAAAAGAATTTTTGTTTCACATCTTCATAGAATAATATATTAAAGTGCATTATCCTCTGAATGCTGAAAATAAATGGGCGGGAACAGGGTGGATAAAAGCCTTTGAATAGCTCTGCCCTTTTTGAGCTTTTTCTGTAACTGAGTTTCGAGCCAGGTCTCTGCTGTGCTATTGGGTACATCGAATACTTGGGATGAGCACAGTTGAAATTGCAGGTATATTAAACATGAGCCAGCCTGCGATTAGTCGTTCTTCGAGAAGGGGCGAAAGAATCGCGAGAGAAAATCGATTTGAGCTGATTAATGATCGGAACGCATAAAAGCATAGACGTCCCCACCATTATACTAGCTTCCTGAAAACAATAGATTGTGCATTCTGATGAAACTTGTAGATTTCTATCATAAATAATGATAACTATCGAATCTAACCAGAAAATAAAGCACCGTTTTAAAATTTAATTAAGGGGTGTGGATAATTTATTGTGAATGATTTACAAAAAAGAATTATAAAGGCAGGAGAACAGATTTGGGTCACCCATTAAAGGTCAGGTCACCTTGAATAGTAATTCAATATTCACTGATCAAGGTTTTGACACTAGTTGCCCTCGGTACAAAAATATCGGCCAATATACCGGCCAAACTTTCAACATAATCAATAATTCACATTTAAAAGAGTATTCACAATCAATTAAAGCATAAGGATTTAATATCGGCCAAATTACTGGTATATGCTTGGAGGATCAACATGGAAGATGGTTTTTATATAAAAATTTCGGAAATGGAACCAATGATGCCTACTGATCCTACGGGAGAACTCGACGATTTGGCGATTGAGGTGATTCGTAAATCAGCCTGCATTAGTGCCGCTGTTCATCCGGTTACCCGAAGAGGAGTAGTGGAATTAGTAAGAAAAATGAACAGCTACTATTCCAATTTAATAGAAGGGCACAACACTCATCCTGTAGACATTGATCGAGCTATGCGAGAAGACTTTTCCAGTGATCCTGCAAAAAGAGCAAAGCAATTGGAAAGTAAAGCACATATAGACGTTCAGAAATGTATCGAGACCCACATCGAAAATGCTCCGGAAACAGTCATTACAAGCAAGAGTTTTTTGTGCTGGATACACAAAGAATTTTATAAGCGGATGCCTGAGGAGTACCTTGTCATACAACGTGCAGATGGAAAAGCTGAAAAGGTGATCCCTGGTAAAACAAGGGAATTAGAGATTGAGGTTGGGAGGCATTTGCCACCTAAATCAGAATACCTATGCGCTTTTATGAAAAGATTCGAAGAAGTCTATGACCCTCAAAAACTGAAGGGTTTAAGTCAAGTTATTGCGGCGGCGGCATCTCATCACCGCCTTGCATGGATTCATCCTTTTCTGGATGGCAATGGGAGAGTTACACGCCTTATGACTCATGCCTACCTAAAAAAGGTAAAAATAGATGGCCACGGCTTGTGGACTGTATCCCGAGGTTTTGCAAGAAATCGAGAAGATTATCTTACTTCCTTAGCAGGAGCAGACCAACCTCGCAGAGGAGACCTGGATGGCCGGGGCAATTTGACACAAGCCGGACTGTTGGGGTTTTGTAAATTCTTTCTTAAAATTGCTATTGACCAAATTGACTTTATGTCAGGCCTTTTGGAATTGGATGGAATGCAGAAACGAATACAAGCAGTGGTTGATCGTCAAGTTTCTTTTGGTGCACTGAAACCTGAATCGGGGCATTTACTAAGAGATGTATTTTTACGCGGGGAAATCCCTCGCGGAGAAATCCCGAATATCATCGGAATGCCTGAACGTTCAGCACGTAGGGTCGTCAGTAGTTTACTGGTAAAAGGATATTTAGTTTCCGATTCGGAAAAAGGGCCTGTAATGCTCGGTTTTCCAACATCCATGGTGGGGTATTATTTTCCTCGCCTTTATCCTGAAGGAGTTGAATCCAATCTTGATTAGCCCGTACCGGAGTGCCCAACCAAGCGCGGCAGACGTTCTTCGCTTCGCTCTCAGCCATTTCTCTTTTTCTACCCGTAATTCTCAATTCCGACAACTACTCTATACTAAAACTTTGTGAAAGCAACGTTTTCCTATGATTTGACGATCTTAAAAATTAATACGGTTTTTATATTTAATTCTTCCTGTAGTCAGCAGAAGTCGTATCACACCCAATATGCAATCTTTCGATCGACAATCCGCAAATATTTTTCTTCGTAGTGTATTTACCAGCAAGGTGTGAAACTTAAGAAACCGGATCAAGTCTGCCTTTGTCACTGCGACATATATTTTTCTATATATTGACCATAATACAATTCCCTGTTGACAGATAAAGATTGCCATGGTCAGGTTGCTGTTGATTCAATGGAGGGATTAAAAATGGTGACGAAGAAGACAATAGATGAGATGAATCAGATTAATAGGGAGTTTTGGGACAAAAAGAATGGTCGAGATAAAGATGAGGATAAGGCAATATATGACAAAAATATATATGAAGAGAGAATTGTTGCGTATGGGGATATTCTGGGCTGGAGTATGGCAGCAAAAAACTCTGAGTGTAATGACCTTCTAAAAGTCGTTACCTCGATTGAAGATTTCGCAATTAATTTTTCTCCATCGGTTAAAAAAACATTGCTGGAATCGCGGGAATATTTCACAAGGTTTGTTAATGAACACTCCTGTATTGAATTTTCTTTTTTTTCCGATAGCTTTGTCGTATCTGCTCCAGTTGCTTACGGAAAGAGTGTATTTAAGATTATATCGAGGGCCAGTGATGATTTGCTTCATAAAAAATTTTTGACTCGTGGAGGTGTTACAATTGGAAACATTTATCATCGCGAAAAGATAATATTTGGCCCTGCCCTAATTGAAGCAGTCGAAATGGAGAGTAAAGTTGCGTTGTACCCGCGTTTTATTTGTAGTGAAAAATTAGTTAAGTTTTTAGATAGCACAACTTATAAAGATGAAGTAGTCTTACAAGACTTTCCTCAAAGCTGGATTGTGAATGTCGCATGTGGAAGTCCCATTGTTTATGATGAACTAATGGCTATCATTATAGCTGAACTCACTCAGACAGATAAATCTGAGAGGTATTTACGTAAATGGATGTATATGCGAGAGATCTTACAAAAAATGTATGATAATCGAAGACCGCAATAAGCTGAAAATAAACCCTATTGTAGTATGAAAAGCGGAAATTTGAGCCGACCACGATTGATTCAACGCTTGTGTTGGTTGTAATTATTGGATACATTATCACAATCTAAAGTTTCACCGAAATGATGCATGGTTTACTCACGCGACCATCCGTAACAGCGCGTCCACGAAAGATTTTCGGGAGAGTTTCTGGTTTTTGTTGCAAACGGCATTAAAATCATCAGCCAACGCGGCCTTGGCGATG
>NZ_JBAMMY010000066.1:0-18756 GCF_051233685.1 Desulfobacterium sp. N47 | reverse complement strand
GAGCCGGAAATATAAGTATCAAGTCAATTTTACCCAGGCGCTTTCGGCAATAAAGAATGTCATTGTGCTTTTGATCCTGCGCCCCAGCGATAAAATTCACTCTATTATTGAGGATCTACAGGCGCTTATTCTCAGATGTGTCGATGCAATCCGGCCTGGTAGAAGTAATAAACGAATTTTCAAAAAGCGAAATAAAAAGTTTAACCCGGCTTATCGGCAACCAGCTTAATTCAACGGCATTGCATTTTAACCAAGTGCTTTAAGTGCTCATCGATACTTTAAGTGCTCATCGATATTATAATAAGGTTTAGATCCCATGAATGAAAAAAGGCCCGATTTGTCAGTGGATGAAAATAGCGTTTTTCGTGAGATGACAATGCGAATCTGCGGAAATCTAGATATAAATGCTGCCTTGAAAAGCTGTATGGAATACTTGGAGCACCTGATGCCTATCGACGGGATGTCTCTGCATTTGTTTGACAAGGGTTTTTTATATGTCCAAACAATTGCCCAGGTCATTAATAATCACAGCAGCTCATCAGTGAAGATAGGACTTTTCGGCAATAAAGAGTATTTGTCCGAAGAAGTCAGGAAATGCACACATAAATCATGGAACGAAATGCAAATGAAAGCAGTAGATATTTTTAACGCTAACAGCTACTCCGACTTTCTTACAAGCAGAATGCTTCAAGCGATCAGTATACCAGACGGTTGTGCTATAGTGATGCGCTTAAAAATAGAGGGAAATAGGATCGGAGTTTTGGCTATCTACTCATATATGAAAAGCCAATATACAAAAAAGCATGCCTCTTATTTATCTTTGTTGCACGAACCCTTTGCCATTGCTATGTCCAATGCTATCAAACACAAAGAGGTTGTCAAGTTAAACGATAGTCTTTCCGATGATATTCAATATCTCAGCAAGGAAATCATGCTCATTTCCGGAACTGAAATCATAGGTGCAGAGAGTGGCTTAAAAGAAGTTATGATGATGGTTCGGCGTATTGCTCCCATCGATAGTTCGGTGCTTTTACTGGGTGAGACAGGGGTCGGTAAAGAGGTAATTGCCAATACTTTACACAAGATGTCGTTACGAAAAGACGGCCCCTTTATCAAGATAAATTGTGGCTCCATACCGGAAACACTCGTAGATAGTGAGCTTTTCGGGCATGAAAAAGGCGCCTTTACCGGCGCAGTATCTCAAAAACGCGGGCGCTTTGAACGGGCGCATAAAGGAACTCTTCTGCTGGACGAGATAGGGGAATTGCCACTTTCAATCCAAGTTCGGCTGCTACGCATTTTACAAAACAAAGAATTTGAACGAGTGGGCGGCTCCGAACCTATTTCTGCTAATGTAAGAATTATCTGTGCGACTAACAGCCCTCTTCAGGATATGGTGGATGCCGGAAAATTTCGGGGGGACTTGTTTTTTAGGATTAATGTGTTTCCAATTATGATACCGCCTTTAAGGCAAAGAAAAGAGGATATCCCTGCCCTTGTGGATTACTTTATAAAACGGAAATCAAAAGAATTAAAGTTTAAAGCCGTTAATCCATTCACAACCGGAGAAATTGACAGACTGATAGCTTATCACTGGCCGGGGAATGTGAGAGAATTGGAAAATGTAGTTGAACGGGCCTTAATTCTAAACACGATAACAAATAAAAGAGATACTTTGACGCAGCCTTGTTATGATGCATTCCTGTGGCAACCGCGTGTAGTACAAAAAACCTCAGATGGTAGGGTTGAAGCAGTAAAACTTGATGAATTAATAGCGCTCCACATACAGAGAACTTTATACTGTACGAATGGAAGAATAGGCGGAGCTGGCGGGACGGCCGAACTCCTTGGGGTAAATCCGAGCACCCTGAGAACCAGAATGAAAAAATTTGGAATCGAACGCATTCAAAAAAAGTAATGTTTAGGTTAGGGCATTCAGGATCGAACCTGCTATTTCATTCATTTTGCGAGTTACAGGTGAGTCAGGATATTGGACAACATATGGTAATCCAGCATCACAGGCAGCAGAGAGGCGTTCATCTAACGGAACATCCCCTATCCATGGTAACTCTAGTTCCTCCGCCACCTTCTGCCCCTTTTTCTCAGAAAAAATCTCCGTGACGTTTTGGCAACGGTGACAGATAAAACCTGTCATATTGACAATTACTCCTAATATTGGCACGGCGGCCTGACGGTATAGCGAAAGCGCACGCTCAACCACCTGTCGGGAAAGTAGCGAGGGAATTGTAACTACTATCACCCCATCCAGTTGCGGCAGATCCCGCAATATATTGTAATTCTCCGAGCCCGTTCCCGGAGGGAGATCAATGATCAGCCAGTCTAGGACGCCATAATCGACCTCAGACAGAAAGTCTCCTAACGTTCCTCTTTTTATGTCGTGAAACCATGTTAAGGCCTTTCCTTCTTCTAAAAGAAAGCCCATGGAAATCACTTTGATACCCAACGGCCCTGTTACGGGCTGAATGCCTTCTTCTGCAATATTTAACCGTTTCCCCGCCACACCGAGTAATTTCGGAATGCAGGGCCCATGAAAATCCGAATCTATAATTCCTACCCGGTATCCCTGATGCGCCAGACACAAAGCAAGATTGGCACTGATCGTAGATTTTCCGACACCACCTTTGCCGCTTACAACGGCAATCTTATGCTTTATCGTTGACATCCGCTTTGCTATTTTATCGTGTCGCACCACTTCATAATGACTCTTTTTCATAGGATAGGTGCATGTAAAATAGTTGCTGCAATCGTCGCATCTTTTTTTATAACACCCTCTTTCCATATTCATTTCAATAACGGTGGGCATTGTTGACCTGTCAACGGCTGGCTCCTGCACATGAGAATTAGGCAACGACGACACATCTTTTTTCTTCCCTGCCAGTTGGCTGCTCAATTTCAGGAAGCTCAGTGAAGATGGCGCGGCAGGAAAACTCGCCACAACAGAAGCCCCTTGCTCAGCCGCCTTTCTTAACTTAACGTCTAAGGGAATGTTGCCCAGATATGGGATGCCCGTCTTTTGGGCCAATTCTTTTCCGGCCCCGGATTGAAAAATGGGCGTCACATATCCGCAGTGAGGACAGGTGAAGCCGCTCATGTTCTCTATGAGTCCCCGGATGGGCAAAGAAATGCCCTGGCAAAGGGAAATGCAACGATGGGCGACCCCCTGAGACAACTCCGAGGAAGTCGTCACCACCAGCGCCCCAACTTTCTGAAAGGGAAGATACTTAAAGAGATTGACGGACTCGGAGCCGGTTCCGGGAGGCAGGTCCACCAAAAGAAAGTCCAATTTTCCATAACGGATATCCGCCAAAAATCCTTCCAGCGCCTCCCGCTTGGACCCATCAAACCAGGAAAGGGATTCCCTCGTTTCCAACAGAAAATGGGTTGAAACCACTTTTATGCCATAAGGGCCTTCCACGGGAAGAATTCTCTTGCCGCAGGTCACAAGCTTTTCGTCCTCCTTGATCCCCAAAAGTTTCGGGATGGATGGGCCATGAAAGTCGGAGTCAACGATGCCCACGTCATAACCCTGCCGGGCAAGAGTCATGGCCAGTTGAGAGCTCACGGTAGATTTTCCTACCCCGCCTTTTCCCCCCATGATAATAAGAATAATCTCTATCTCGGAGAGATTGTCCCTGATTTGCCCCATACGACCCTGGGCAAGTATTTGCTCTTTAAAAGGCGACGGGCACTCAAAAAATCGGTAACAACTCTTGCAGTCATAATTGCAGTTCCATCCCGCCTCCATCTGGATATTCAAAACTTCTGGCATATCTTCATTGCGCTTTTTCATCCTGCCCCCTTACTGAATTATTCTCTTGGTAAATCTGGTTGTGTATTTTCAACAAACAATACTACCTCTTCTCCGTCGCGGAGAGACAACGTTTTTTTGAGGCTAACAGGCGCAATGACTTCCACAATGTTCTTGTCGTGAATATTCACTTCCTCATCCGGGATGATGATGGCAACCAGCAGGTCGTTTAAAGAGGCGGGAAGCAACCTGGCATTGCAAAAGCTGGGATTAGGGGACAGGAGCTCAATTGCTGGTTTTTTCTGTAAATCTTCCAGGTAGGGGAAACAATTTCTATTTACCAGAATATTGAGAGTTCCAGGGAAGGGTTTGAAACCAAGTTTCTCGGCACACTGTTTCTGGACCCAATCGAGTTTTGTAAAATAGGCCGCTTCACCCGCTCCGCGGACAATAACCCCGCTTAATATCCTCTGCTTGCCGCTCATTCTCCAGTATCCTATTTTATGTCCTTGATGACATAATCCAACGATAATCCAACGCAAAACTATCCGCGTCGCTAAGTCACCATTGCACCAACATCATTACGAATTATTTCAGCTCGTATTCCCAATAGTCAAGCTCACCTAAATGCCAAAGTGCCGAAGTGCAGTTTATGTCCACAAACCTCATGTTAGACTCGATACAGGGAATCCCAGCCGTCTTTCTCACATCATCTCCCAATCTCCGAATAACGGCAAGTTTTTCTGTCAACTCTTTCCTTAAATATTCTTCCATAATTAAAACTCCTTGCTTAATTTCTACCTGCAGAGCGGGTAGGTTCAGGAAGCCCCCCGAGAGGAACAATTACTTTAGAGAAAGCTCCTTGCGGCTATTTATTCATCAAAATCTAAATCTAAGTATAGTTGTTCTTTTTCGATATTTTCTTGCTCACGAATGTAGTTGCGTATGGTCTCTTCATCTAATCTAACAATGCTAACACAATATCCTCTGCCCCAAAAGTGCAGACCGGATATTCGTTTCTTTTTTAACACTGTTCGATGGATTAAACCGGCACTCTTGCCTTTCAGAAATCTAAATGCAAAAGCTATACCATACTTGGGCGGAACGCTTAAGCACATATGGATATGGTCGGACATCAAATACCCTTCCAAAACTTCACTCCGCGTTGGCGACACAAATCGCGTAGTATTCCACCAACCTGTTTTACGAAATCTTCAGTTAAATACGGAATAGCACCCATCGCACACAGGTATATTGACAAGCGGTGGATAAGGCCATGAAGATACTGCGGTGTTACTTTTACCTGCCGCGGATTGCTTCCAACCAGATGGATGACGCCAACATCCTTTCCAGGCAACCAGGACAGTAGTTATCCCCATACATAGCCTGAGTTTTCGGGGTCCTTGATAATCACATGCAACAATCCGCCCATAGGGGAATCTCCTTTCTTTTGAATATTGTTGGTTAATAAAGTCCGTTGGATCGAGGCAATAGACCTTCTTTCAACGCAAAAGGCTATCTGCGAAATGATAATTGCCCTTTGGTGTTTGATTATGTGTTTTGCTGGATTACCGAATTGATAGGATGTGATTGACGGTTAATGTTGGGGTATGAGTGGGGTTATTAAATATCAAGAGGGGTATGCCCTTTTCAAGATAATAAGATAGGGGTATCTCACAATATGGGAGCCGATTTTTTCGTTCGACTATAATTCTGTATTTATAGATAAAATAGAGATGGATTTCAATTCCAAGGAAGTGAAATGACGGAATAAAATATCAACGGAATGCTGTTTATATGAGAATACAGGAGTCAGAATACAGAATGCAGAAGAAAAACAATAGTATGGTTATTTTGTCTTCTGACTCCTGGCTCCTGTATTCTCATGCTTCGTTGTGCCCGCCCCGGGCATGGAGGTTAGTATACAATGATTAAGAGTATTTTGGGAAAAGAGGCTATAAATTCGCATTCTTTTAACAGGTCGAGGTTTATTTTCAAAAGGTTTTTCCTGGTTAAGATGCGGTATTCAGCAGGTTACCCTTTGTATTCCGAATGCAGTAAAATGTCAAGCTATTGCCCCAGCAGCTAAATATAGTGATGCATACCGGCATTCCCTGTAAATACTGGCAGTTGTTAGTTCCAATTTATATGTTTAATGGCCTGGGAGTAATATGGAGCAGCGAAATGAAATTATGAGAAGTTTGCTTTATCTAATCGAATTATTTAACAAAACAATATTAACGTAAAGGCAGGCATCAGCTTTTTTTAATACAATATGCTTTATGGCATATAGTTTGCTTTATACAAGGCAATGATAATGTCGCATGCCGGGCTGATACTTTTGGGAGAACTTGCGATTAGACCGGGTAAATTGGAAGCAGTGGACAAGTCATGGCATCGTCACTAGGGATTGCTTATTGTTATAGAAAGCAAATATATCATGCCGATACTAATAAATCAATCGTTTTTATAATTGAATATTTATGATATTATTGTTCGTTTAAGTTAATGAAATTGAGTATAGAGAGGGCAACTCCCACCTTCTTAAAAAAGGGAATCCTGCTCTTCCTCTCCTTTTTTTCTTTTTTGCAGAAGGTGGTTCAAGGGGGAGGTGGCAAACTATTGCAACCCCCCCTAATAAAATTTAAAATTGAGAGTTTTGAATAACTAACATGTGCCCAAATAGATCGGCATGCCTTTAGATTCGGATGTGATGCAAAGATTCTGTATTCGAGAAAAGTTGTTGTTTGAGATATGGACAGACGTATGAAGGCATAGTTGGTTTAAATAAATGATAAGCAGCTATTGACCAAAGTCATGTTTATAGAGAGGTTATCTTCGGCATTAAACAGCCCTTTTTTGTTTCATGTCTTGCCTGACAGCACTTGTTATTTTATGCAATTATCAGAAGGGCTGTTTAATGCTGGGAAGCTCTTTTGATAGCTTATGGGAGAAGAAAGCCTGCAAAGGGATTGATCCATCATTCTGATCGCGGCAGCCAATATGCCGGTAGTGATTATCAGGAACTTTTAGGTACCTATAGTATGAAATGCAGTATGAGCCGAAAAGGTAATTGCTGGGATAATGCTGTTGCGAAGATTTTCTTTCATAGCTTGAAAACCGAAATAGGTCGCTGACATCACTTATCATACCAGGGGCCATGCGAGAAGTGATATGATCCAGTAAATCAAGATGTTTTATAACAGCCATCGTCTGCATTCTTATTTGGGATATAAAAATCCAAATGATTTTGAAAAGAATTTTATATCGCTAAAAGCAGCTTAACTGAGTGTCCGTTTTTACTTGACCGGATCAATCCCGATCAAGTCAAGGAGGAAATCAACTTTTAGTAAAGCTTTGAAGGCGCAGAGGTTTGGCGGTACTTTTAAAGAACCGTCGCAGTTTCTTAAATAACAAAAAAGGAGAAAAACATGGCGTTTAAAGATTTGAGGGAGTTTATTGAGCTCTTGGAAAGAGAGAACCAATTGGTCAGAGTTAAGCAGGAAGTGGATTGGAACCTGGAAGCGGGCGCCATTATCCGGAGGGCCTACGAGCTTCAGGAACGAGCGAGCTTGTTTGAAAAGGTCAAAGATGCCCCGGGATGCAGAATGATGGGTGGGCCTTGCGGAACTTACGCCCGAATGGCGTTGGCCATGGGGATGAGCGCCGAAGCCAGTGTGAAGGAAATCGCCGACGAGTTCGACTCGAGAATTCAGAACAAGATCAAGCCTATGCTGGTAAGTACTGGGAGCTGTAAGGAAAATATCCTTAAGGGGAATGACATAGACCTGTTCAAATTCGGCGCCCCCATGGCCCACGATGGCGATGGCGGGCGATATATCAACACTTGGGGCTTTATCGTGACCCGTGATATGGAAGATACGGGCTGGGTTAACTGGGGCATGTATCGCCAGATGATCCATACTAAAAATATGATGGGGGGATTAATCCTACCCGGCCAGGATATCGGCCGAATGTATCAAAAATACGAGAAAGCCAACAAACCAATGCCCTTTGCCACCGTGATCGGCGGCGATCCTATCTGTACCATCGGGGGCAGTCTATCTGCGGGACCTGGTGAGAGTGAAGCGGATCTTGCCGGAGGTTTGAGGAAAAGCCCTGTGGAATTAGTCAAATGCGAGACCGTGGACATTGAGGTTCCCTCTGATGCCGAGCTCGTTATTGAAGGCCATGTACTGCCTAAGGTGAGAGTGGAAGAAGGCCCTTTCGGAGAGTACACCGGATTCCGAACCTCCCCGCGTGCGCCCCGGCCCGTGTATGAGGTAACCTGCATAACACACCGTAACAATCCCATCTTGACTGTTTCAAACATGGGAACGCCAGTGGATGAAGCCGACATAGTCATGACCCTGGCGTGGCGCAACGAAGCGGCCAGGGCATTAAAGACCCTTCCTGTCGTCGAAGTTGCCATGCCGGCATATGGCTCCGGCCATCTGGTAGTGGTTTCCGTGCAGCGCGCATACTCCGGAGTGGCCGTTCATGTGGCTAACGCAATTTGGGGCAGTAAATTGGGTTATCTGGTTCCCATGGTGATCGTCGTTGATGATGATGTGGATGTTTTTAACCTGGGAGAAGTTGTGCATGCAGTTTCCACGAAATGCCATCCGGTGCGTGGGGTCCACTCCCGTCCCAATACCCCCGGCCACGCCCTCTATCCTTTCCTGAGTTTTGAGGAACGCAAGTGGGGCAGGGCAGCTAATCTGCTACTGGATTGTACTTGGCCGGTAGGCTGGGATCCGAATATCGAAATCCCGCCCAAGGCATCTTTCGTCAATATTTATCCTAAAGATGTTCAGGAAAAGGTGCTTGGCAATTGGAATAAATATGGATTCTGATAGGAAACTATGAATATTTAAATTAGAAAGGGGCTAAGGTATGGCAAAAGTATATGATACATTTGTTGATGATATTTCCACCATTAAAGAAGGAGAATTAATAACCATCGCGGTCAGGGAAACAGATATTTACAAGACCAGAGTGGTCAAAGCGGTAGTCGCTTCCAGCAAAGAAAAGCTGCCTGATGGCGAGACGCTGCTGTTGCGCTACAATCGGGGGTACCTGAGGCAGGGTAACTGGTTTATCAAGATTAAAGAAGATGTGCCTGGCTTGCTTGTCAAGGGGGCCATTGGGGATAATTAAGTTAAGCTCTGCGCCTGGAAACAGGCGGTGGGGAGATGATTCATCCAAACACGTAAACACGGCTCGGGGGAACTGTTTTATCAATTGCTCGAGCCGTCGCGTTTAAGTTTGGGGAATTTAGAATATCTGGAGGCGTAAATGGAAGAACGTGAAATACTAAAGATCAACATCATGATGAAGTGCGACTATAAATGCGAAGATTGCGAGAAGTTCTTTGAGTGCAAAGATCCCATGAAGGAAAAAATGTTCCGCCGTCGAAGAATGGTGAAGGCTGTCAAAAAGATGAGCGGAATAAAACACAAGGTGGCTATTTCCGCCGGCAAGGGCGGGGTCGGCAAAAGTCTTCTTTCAGTGAACTTGGCCACCTCCCTGGCCATGATGGGTAGGAAGGTAACGATTCTGGATCAGGATCTGGATGGCTCGACGGTGCCGAAGATGCTGGGGATTCAAGGGGAAAGGGGATTGAAATACGGATCGAAAGGCCTGATCCCGGCGGAGGATAAGCTCGGTCTGGGAATGCATGTTATATCTTTAGGGCTAATTTACCCTGACGAAGTCATCACTTTATTTCATCAAATGAGGCGAGGTATAACAGAAGAGTTTGTAGCCAATGTCGATTATGGGGATAGGGACTGGCTGATAATAGACCTGCCTCCGGGGACAAGTTCGGACTCATGCAATCTGTTGCAATATATTCCCGATCTCGACGGTACGGTGATAATTACTGTTTCACCCAAAGTTGCTCAGTTGGCTGCACGCAAGGCGACGCTCCTGGCGGCCAAAGCTGGTTCCAGGGTCTTGGGCATAGTGGAGAATATGGCGGGCTATTTATGCGAGTGCGGCAAGGTTCACAACTTCTTGTTGCATGGTGGAGGAGAAAGTCTGGCCAAAGAACTGAATGTGCCCTTTCTCGGTCGAATCCCAATTGACGCGACGGTAAGTCAAGCCGGCGATTCCGGGACTCCCTATGTCTATCAATATCCCGATAGCCCAATTTCCAAAACTATTAAAGATATAGCTCTGAGAATAGAGCAAGAAGTACAGGAGGAGAAAGCATGAGTGGCGCGAGTAATGAGGCAACCGTTAAAAGGATAACCGTCCAGGAAGAGTGTGGAGGGAAGTGCGAAAGCTGTGAGAAGTATTATGATTGTACTTTGCCTTTGAAGGCAATATTCCAGAAAAAAGGAATCCTGAGCATGATTCGGGAAAACTTGAGGGAGGTGAAGCATAAGATAATTGTCTTGGGCGGTAAAGGCGGCGTGGGGAAGTCCATGGTGTCTGTGAACTTGGCCGCCGCTTTGGTGTCTGAGGGTAAGACGGTATGCATTCTCGATCAAGTTTATGATTGTCCGGCTGTTCCCATGATGGCAGGAGTGCCTGCAGATGCTAAACTAATGGTTGGCAGCAATGGGTTGCTCCCTTATGAAGTCTATCCGGGCTTTAAGGTTATGTCTACGGGTTTAATTCTGAAAAGTACGGATGTAATTATATGGTATCACGATATGAAGCGAAATGCAACGGAGGAATTGCTGGCGGCTACCGACTACGGGGATCTGGATTATTTGATTCTGGATATTCCCGCTGGAACAAGTTCGGAAACAGTGAATGCCTTAAAATACCTCCCTGATTTGGATGGAGGGATAGTCGTGACGGTAGGTTCGAAGATTTCACAGAACGTGGCACGAAAGTGCATCTACATCTTGAATAAGGCCGAGATTCCAGTCATCGGTGTGGTGGAAAATATGGGCGAAGTCCATTGTTCTGCTTGCGGTAGGAGTCTTACCCCTACACAGAGCGGAGCTGGCAGAAAAATGGCGGAAGACGAAGGTGTTCACTTCATTGGCAGCATTCCTCTTTCTGAAAAGATCAGCCAGAGTTTGGATGATGGAGTGCCCATTGTCAAAAGCGATCCGGACAGTGAAGAGGGTAAAGAGATTATGAAGATAGGCAAGAGCGTCATTGATTTTTGCGAGAAAAAATAGGCATGAGCGTAATCGACAACCGGCATTGCGAAGAATCTCCGGTTGGAGATAAAACTTCGTGGAGGTTAAACCAAAAAAAAGGAGCATGTTAGAAATATGGACACTAGAGAATTGGTTCAAGTCTTAAAAGATCACAATGAACTTGTGGAAGTCAATGAAGAAGTGGATTGGAATTATGAGATCCCCGCCATGGAGTTATTGAGTGGCCGGGTGAATGGTCCTGCGTTTCTGTTCAACAACATTAAAGGCATCAAGCAAGGGGAGGGACGTGTGCTCGCCGGACATTTTTCCGGTTCCTATCGCCTGCCGCATAGGCGTCAGGCGATGTTAGTAGGCTTGGATCCGGATATAACTTCAGTTGATTACAGTCAGGAACTTGCCAAAAGAATGTCCAGCCCTATCAGGCCGATAGAGGTTGCCTCGGGGTCGTGCAAAGAGGTTGTTGTGGAAGGTAAGGATGTCAACCTTTTCAATTTTCCCTTCACCTTCCATGCCATTGGCGATGGAGGTCGCTATTGTTTCCAGCAGCAGACCATTATTAAAGACCCTGACTCTGACTGGATGAACGTGGGGCATTATTGTATGGAGATCTTCTCGAAGAGAAGAGCGGCCATCACCCCTTATGCCGAATCTAATTTCCGCCTGATTTATCATTCGAAATACGAAGCAAGGAACCAGCCGATGCCCATTGCGCTGGTAATCGGCGGTGACCCGGTATGTTATCTGGTTGCCACGGCGCCCCTCCCGCCGGGGGTATCGGAATATGATGCGGCAGGCGGAGTGCGCGGCACCCCTCTGGAGCTGGTAAAGTGCGAGACGAGCGATCTTCTTGTTCCGGCCAACGCTGAGATGGTAATTGAGGGAGAGGTGCGTCCCTACGAAACGCTGCCAGAGGGACCTAAGCCGGAAAGCTTCGGGTTTTCGGCGGGGCCGCGACAGGAATACATCGCAGTCAGAATCAACTGCATTACCCATCGTAAGAATCCCGTGCTGTTGGATCTGCATCAAGGTTTGGGCGGCGGCGGCACAAGTCTTTGCGACGCATCTTTCCGGGTAGGCACAACTCTGATGACCAGGATGATGGGTTTCCCGTTTAAGTCTTCTACATGGTACACGTATTTCGGCGGCACATGTACCGTCATGTCTGCAAAAAAGCGCCTTTATCCTGAGCCTTACCCCGGCTACAGGCAGGATTTGGAGGATTCCATTCTTGCAAGTCCTGTTCTTGCCTGCATGTCGAACGAGATTGTGGTCGATCCGGACATCAGCGCCTACGACTGGGATCAGATACTGGAAGCAATGATGACGCAGACTAATGCTGCCAGGGACGTAAGGATCACCTATGACAAGCATCAGCGGATGACCCTGGAAAGCCCTTGGGCGGAGACAGAGGATCTCACTAAGTATCATAACATGGGACATATTTATTCTAAACACCTTTATGTGGACAGCACGGCCAAAGAAGATATGCCGATGGGGGTGCCTCGAACCGAGTTTGAAACTCTCTTCCCTGCAGATCTACAGCAGAAAGTGGTTGATAACTGGGAGAAATGGGGATTCAAGACGAAGATCGACTGGCACAAGAAGTATAACGAATTGGAATACATATAGAAAAACAGGAGGGGTGAGATGAAAACGTACTGGATTCAAAAGCAGGAGTTCAATAATAAGATTGCTGGGAAATTGGGCCAGATCGCCGAAGTTCTCTTGATGGATCAGAACGACAAGCAGTGGTTGAAAGCGGAGTTGAGAACCACCACCGACAAGGCTGCCGGGGGAGGAGCCACCCTGAAAGTCCTGGCTGATTATGGAGAGCCTACGGATGAGGAATATCAAATCGAGATTATTAGGATAGACTCTCCTGAAGAGGATTGATCCCGGAGTAGTTTTTTTATATGAAATTATGAAATAAGGAAAGGGTGAAACAATGAGTTCATTAAGAGAATTTCTGGAAGATTTGGAAGCAAATGATGAATTGAATCTCATAGAGAATGAGGTGGATTGTGATTTGGAGGCCAGCGCTATCTGTGCCATGTCGCAGAGGACGGGTGGACCGGCTGTCCAGTTTAACAAAGTAAAAGGATATAAGGACGGAAAACTGGTCGGCAGTCTCTTTGCGGGTCCTGGTTTTATGTATTGGCCGCAGGTGGATCGTCTGATGCACGGGCGGCTCGCGCTGTCTCTGGGGCTCGAGAAGGACATAGATTATGAGGAATTCCAGGAGACACTCATCGAGCGGAAAAAGGCCCCCATCAGAGCCATTGAAGTGGATGGCGGTCCCTGTCAGGAAGTGATCATCGAGGCCAAAGATGTGGACCTTAATAAATATCCTATCCCCAGGCTACATGATCAGGATGGCGGCAGGTATCTCACCGCCCAGGTCGTTTTTGTCCAAGACAAGGAAAAACAGTGCACCAATTCCGGTATTTACAGATTGATGGTGGGGGGAAGGAATAAGCTTGTCCACGGCTCCATACCACGCCGCACTCAACCCACGCATATTGAACAGATAGTGGAGAAAGCGGCCCGTAAAAATGAACCGGTCCCCTTTGCCATTGTCATCGGCGCTCCACCACCCGTTTACGCGGCGGCTTTTATGAGTTTGCCGGCTACGACCGACGAATATGCCATCGCGGGTGGACTGGGGGCCAACCCTGTTGTGCTGGTCAAGGCCAAATTGAGCGATATCATGGTTCCTGTAGATGCGGAAATGGTGCTCGAAGGCCATATCCATCCGGGGGAGAAAATGGAGGAAGGTCCTTTCGGATCGATCTCTTATTACACGTCCAAGATGAGCAATTTTGTCTATGATGTTAAGATGATTACCCATCGGCAAAAGCCGCTGCTTCCCTTTATTGCCGAGGGCGCCAAACCGAGTGACAGCATGTGTATTATATCCTGCCTGCATGCGGCCGAATTGCTGGAATATTGTCGCGGCACTGTGTTCGGGTCGGTCATAAAATGGTTGACGATTCCCGTGGAGGCCAAATTGACGTTGGCGATCGTTTCTTTGGGGGCGCAACGTTTGCCGGGCTTTCCCGCGCGCATCGCCAGGGCGATTTATACCCGTAGTCCTTATATCCGCAAAGTAATTTTCGTGGATCCTGACGTTGGGGCTCAAGAACTGGCGATCGCGTTGAATGACAGAGTGAATAAAGTGAATCATGGAACCAATGTTTTCATATCCCCCATGGGCAAACCACTGGGCCTGACGGAAAATCACGGCTTTGATGGTAGCCTGTCATCCACATGGACGACTGACGCAACTTGGAGGTTTGACAGACCCAATGAGGACAAAGCCAGGAGAATGACCTTTGAAGCGGCTATCCCTAAAGACGTTAGAGATCGTGTGGTGGCTTTGTGGAAAAAACTGGATATTCCGCAGGAACCAGTGGTTATGGACTGAAGAAAGCGTCATGGAGGAAATATCAATATGAAAACTTATACGATTTTTGTTCCTTATGAGAAAAAGGAAGATGCATTTAAATACCTTAAGGAGAGTGAGATGCTGAGTGAAACTCTTCAGGATGAGGAAACGAGGGAACAGTTTAAGGCTAAGATAAAGATATCTGATAGCCCCTGGGAAGGATGTGATGTATTACATATTCAGTTGAGATCCGGTTATATTGGCGAGGGATGGTATGTTCAGATATTATCAAGAGAAGAAGATGAGGAGGAGATGACCTTTTTTGAATCCAAAAGATTGGGAGCGCGAAGAGGACATATGCTACGTTCCATGATTGCCGAGTCTGAAACTGAAGATGCAGAGAAAAAACGGGTAATGGAAGAAGAGCTGAAACAGCGGCTTCAATGGAAGAAAAAGATTGTTAAGAAGATTCTGGAAGATTAAAGCAGGGGGAAGGGCGTCATGTTTAGTGATTTTCGCGGCTTTATCGAATACCTCAATCATTCAGGCGAAGTATTGACAGTAAAGGAAAAGCTTGCTGTAAAATACGAAATTCCGGCGGCAATCGAACAAATATCCACACGGGACGGTCATGTCGCTCTTTTCAACAATGCGCACGGATATCCTCATATTGCTATTGTCGGCAACCTCTTTGGGAAAAAGAGCAGGTTGGCAGAGGCGTTAGGTGTTAAAGAAGGGGATCTGGCGGAAACATACTCGAGTCGTCGGCACAAACTTATTGAACCATCCATCATGGATAACGGGCCGGTTAAGGAAAATATCATCACCGGGAAGATCGATATCTTGAAGATCTTGCCTGTTTTGACGCATCATGCCCGGGATGTTGGGCCTTATTTTACATCAGCGGTAGTTGTGGCCAAAGATCCCCAGACCGGTATCAGGGGTATGGGTATCCACAGAGTTCTTGTCCGCGAGCCTGACAAACTGGGGATTTTCTTAAACTCGCCGCCTCTTTCAATTTTTCTGGACAAGGCGGAAAAGAAAGGCCAACCATTAGAAATAGCCATTGTTTTGGGCATGGAGCCTGCCGCCTTCCTTTCTTCAATAATCTGGGTTCCCGAAGGAACAGATAAATTTGCTATTGCCGGCGCTTTGATACAGCGTTCCATCCAGCTGGTGAAATGCGAATCTTTGGATCTGGAAGTTCCTGCGAATGCGGAATTTGTTTTAGAGGGCAGAGTATTACCTCATGAACGATTACCAGAAGGGCCATTTGGCGAATCCACGGGCTACTACCTCACCTATGATAATCCTATTGCCGAGATTAATGTTATTACTCACCGCAACAACCCTATATATCATGCCTTGATGCCTTTTACCTGCGAAGAAGATGTGCTCTTCGATTTTGCATGGAAGATGGAAAACAGGAGCGTTTTGATAGATTCAATCCAGGGCATGAAGGATTTACGTCTTCGTTTTGTTGGTTTGATTACCGTGGCACAAGTGGAGAAAAAAAATGACGAAGACGGAAAAAGAGTTATCAACGAACTGATGATGTGCGGCATACCGAATAAAGTAATTATTGTCGTAGACGAGGATGTGGACATTTACAATGATACCGATATCTGGTGGGCTTTGGCCACACGCTTCCAGCCGGACCGTGATTTGATCGTGAAAAGAGATATGCCAGGCCTTTCCATTGACCCATCGACAGAGCAGGAGGAGAGTTCCACCGGGAGCTCAGTTCTCGTTACCAAGACGGCCAAGATAGGCTTGGATGCCACCAAGCCTTTGAGTGAACGGGAAAAATTTGAGCGGATTAATATTCCTCCCCACGTGATGAAGCGGGTGGATGCCATATTGCAGTCTTATTTAAGTCATCGGAGATGAGGAAAGGTGGTAGAGGCTTTTGAATGATACGATATTGATGGTTGATGCTGTCATCTTTGACTTGGACGGTACGCTCATAGATTCCATAGGTGCCTATTTTGGGCTGGTGGAAGAAGTTTGTTGTCAACTTGCTTTGAGTATCCCTTCCCATGAGGTAATTTTGGAGGTCGCCAGAAGTGGAGATTTGCATAAGATATTGCCGGAGGAAATAATCGGCGGGAAGGATGGAGTAATAGATCAAGCGGTGACGATAATCAGGGAGAACTTCCCCAGGATGTTCGAGGATAATGTCTGCCTTGTTCCTGGCGCGGCCAACATTCTCGAACAGCTTCATGCCCAAGGGATGAAAATAGGCATTGTTACCTCGACCCATCGGAGATTTATTGACGGTAAAATGAGTCCCTTAAGAAGGGCTGGCGTTGCGGACCTGATTGGATCCGTGATTTGCATCGAAGATGTGGTCAGGTTTAAGCCTGAGCCTGATCCGCTGCTCGAATGCGCGGTCAGACTTGGCGTAGCAGCGGGCAGGAGCGTATATATCGGCGATTCTTACATCGACATAAAAGCAGGCAAAGCGGCAGGGATGAAAACGGTGGGCGTATTAACCGGGATGGACAGTTATGAGAGATTGAAGGAGGAAGAACCTGATCTGATGCTGGGCAGTGTCAGGGAATTAACGGACAGAATATACAAGACAGGCGAAAGGTGATCAGGGCCGCGTTTGCCTATGGCGGATAGCAACGATGCTGATTTACAAGAACAGGGATATCAGGGGTGTTATCCTGGACATAGACGGAACTCTTATAGATTCCCTTTCCCAATACCATGAATACTTTAATCGCGGCTTGGAGGAATTCGCCCTGTCTCCGGCGCCCAGAGAGTTATTATTCGAATGTCTGGGGATGGGCATTGGTTTGCGGGATATATTGCGCCGGGTAACTTCCAGCAAACTGGAGGATAGTGTTATCGATAAGATAGCGAAATGGATACTGGCGGAATTCGTGAAAGTGGATATGGATGTTCCTTTGTTGCCCGGGGTGGTGGAGACGCTTGAATTTTTAAAGGCGGAGGGGGCAAGGATAGGCTTGGCAACGGGAAGGGCAAGCGGCGGTGCCTATGAATGGGAAAGACTCGAGCACGTAGGACTGGCAGCGTTTATCGATGTTATTTTAACGGCGGTGGAGGTGCCAAACCGAAAACCGGCTCCTGATCTGATTGTCGCATGCGCCCGGGGAATGGCTGTTGCGCCTGCGGATTGTATAGCTGTGGGCGATACCGTGGCGGACATTATTGCGGCACGAGCGGCCGGAGCAATTCCGATAGCCGTATGTACGGGGGTAGATGGCGCTGAGAAGCTGAAAACAGGGGTGCCGGCGGCGGTTATCGACCGGCTGGACGAGATAATGGCTTTGTTCCAAAAGCAACGGGTACGGTAAGGAGAGGCCGATGGACAGAAGAAAGTTTGCTAACCGTTGCTTTTTGCTATTTGTGTTTATTTTCCTGTGGGGATGGATGGGCTATCTGGGTGGCCCGTTACCGGCTCATGCCACTAATGCAATCGAAAATGTCGGGACAGGGGGGCGTTCGTTAGGCATGGGGGGGGTGGATATCGGCATTGCCACCGATACCTCCGCCATGGTTAGCAATCCCGCCGGCATTACCCAGATAAAAGGAGGGCGAGTCGATTTCGGCAACGGTCTATTTTTCCCATGGGTGAGATTTGAAAACAAGGATAATACGTTTGACAGTTCCGACCATGGTCGTGACTATGAGCCGTTTTTCTTCTACCTTCCCGAGTGGGGATGGGTAAAACACCCTTCTCAGAGCCCCTTTAGCTGGGGGGTCGGATTATTTGCCGTAGGAGGGGGAGGCAGCGGGTTTCAATTGAAAAACAAGTTCTTTCCGGAGGGCAAAAGAGTAGAGTCAAAACTCGCCTTTATCAAATTTACTCCTACTGTTGCCTATCAAATAACGCCCATGCTTTCGGCAGGTCTTGCTCTTAATATTTATTATTCCCCTCTGAAGCTTAAAGGACTCTTTGGCCCTGTTTATCTGGTTGTTGATAAAGCCGATGCCTGGGGGGGAGGATATGCGCTGGGAGTACTTTATCAACCTACCGAAGGATTGAAAATGGGGATTGCCTATACCTCGGAATCGATGCTCGAAGACTACGAAACAGACAAGGGATATATACAGATAGCCGGGCAGGCAATACAGCGGCGCCATGCCAAAGTTGTTGACTTACAGTTGCCGCAGAAAGTCGGCGTCGGGATCAGTTACCAGTTTACTCCTAAACTTTTGGCAGGGTTTGACGCTGAATGGCAGGATTACTCCCATGCCTTGCGTAAGATCGTCGTAGAAATGGAGGGGTTCCCCATCCCGCCCTGCAATCTCGAATGGAAAGATTCCTACCACTTTGCGATCGGGGCAGAATATAAGATTACTCCTGAGGTAATTTCAAAAGTCTCGCATTGATCCGATTATTTTTATAAAAAGCAGTTGAAATACCAAATAACATATTGATTTAATAAAGAGAATGCTCTATTATCTTCTTAAATTCGCCAATTCAAGAAAGGATGATAATATGA
>NZ_JBAMMY010000058.1:0-31283 GCF_051233685.1 Desulfobacterium sp. N47 | reverse complement strand
GGTGCGTCCGGTTGTTGAGAAAATATCGCAAAAACTTGATTCGCAATCGGATGCCAATGATTTGAATGGTAGTAATTTAATAAACTGCCATCAGCTATCCGGCTGACTTTAAAAAAACTATGACTTTCCGTTCAGACACTAGTTAAAGTATGGTAACCAAAGACAATTGGCACGCCCACTGCGGCCGGTGCAAATAGAATTTCTACTAGCATTGAATGCAACCCCTGATATCTTCACAACACCTTAAAGCGGAAGCGAAAATGATCAATCTTCATTCAATAAAGGTGTTGAAAGTCCGTTTTATGATTCGCTATTAAAAGAAATGTTATAAATTTCAAAATGGTGCTGCATGCAACATTATTTATGTTGCATTTTATTGCAATATTATATTTATTTTATAAATATACATGATAATTATCTGGCATAATCTTTAATAATTATTGTTGCATATTATGTTGCTTTAACTTGACACCGCTTTTCCGGTTTTCCTTTCATAAACAATATCCCATTGTAATTAATAGATATCTTACCGCCTCCTTTTTTTGGCACAACCTGTGCTGTTACTGTCAGCTAAAAGTCTGTTTATTTCCGAATTAAACAAATAGAGCATGGTTTTTTTATAAACGGAACATTTCAGTTTCCTGAGGAAAATGTTTATGGAGCAGAGAAAAGAAGTTAAAAATATTTTAGTTGTTGATGATGAATTGGATATGCTGATTTTTCTTTCAAACCTCCTAATGGCTGAGGGTTTTACGGTTATTGAAGCCAAAAATGGTACGGAGGGAATAACAAAAGCACGAAAGAATCCACCTGCTCTTATTATACTGGATGTTATGATGTCAGAGGAGTCAGGAATCCAGATATATCGTTTATTAAAGTTCGACAAACAGCTTAAAAGGATCCCGGTTATAATGCTTTCGGCTATAGACAGAGATACTTTTTCTCATTATCAGAAGTTTGAAAGCAGTCAGCCAGGACAAAGCGTACCGGAACCTGAAGCATTTCTTGAAAAACCGCCGGAAGCAGAGGAACTCATAAACATTGTGCTTGAATTAACTTCAATGGACAAAAACCATGATTGATAACTCTGTTGATCCAAAACTATATAGTGAGATTCAGAAATTCGGAGCAATGGATATGGAGATCTGCATGCAGTGTGGCGCATGCAGCGCGTCCTGCCCATTATCTGAAGGCGCCAATCCTTTTCCCAGAAAGATATACCGGTATCTCCAGCTGGGATTAAAAGACAAGCTTTTACAATCATCCGTGCCCTGGCTGTGCTATTACTGCGGCGAATGCAACAAGGAATGTCCCAGAGGGGCCGAACCGGCTGAAACCATGATGGCAACCCGCCGCTGGTTAACCACTCAATATGACTGGACAGGACTTTCCGGGAAACTTTATCTTTCAAAAGCCTGGGAAATGGGCGCATTGATTTCTGTGGCGCTTTTTATTATTTTGCTGTTTGTTTTTTTTCATGGCCCGATCATAACCGATTATGTGTCGGTTAACTCCTTTGCGCCTGTCATGTGGATAGAAATCGGCGATCTGTTGATGGCAATAATACTTTCGGGTTTTCTTCTTTCCAATGCATTCAGAATGTATCGTTTTATCATGAGTGATACGAAGGCGCCTTTATCGCTTTATATTAAAGAAGCAAAAACATTTATTTTAAACTTTGCAACCCAGAAACGCTGGCGGGAGTGTGGAGAAGACAAAAACCGGTGGATGAAGCACTTCATCCTTGTTACCGGATATCTCACCATGATGACTCTGATAATTGTCTGTATCCGCTGGTTTCAGGTTGATGACAGCAGCTGGCATTTTACTAGCATATTTGGCTACTATGCCACCTCTGTGCTGCTTTATGTCACAGTGGATATGTTTAGAAGCCGCATGAAAAAGCAGGAAACTATCCATAGATATTCGGAACTTTCCGACTGGCTTTTTCTTATCCTGCTTTTTCTGACATCTCTTACAGGCATAATCATGCATATCTTTCGTCTCGCCGGATGGCCTATGGGAACATATGTCGCATACGTTATACATCTTGCCGTTGCTGTACCAATGCTTGTAATTGAGGTTCCTTTCGGAAAGTGGTCGCACCTGTTTTACAGGCCGCTGGCTTTGTTTTTATCTGCCGTAAAAGATAAGGCATCAAAAACATCCCGTTTAGATGTAAAAGACGTGATTGCGGCAGTAGGCGATACTTTTATGATCTGCCAGCAATGCGGAACCTGTACAAGTGTTTGCCCTGTCAATCTGATATCATCATACAGCCCCCGTCATATTCTGCGCCGTCTTGCATTAAATAACGCAACACAAAACTCGGTTGATAAGGCTGTATGGGATTGTTTTACATGCAATGCATGCGGAGCCAGCTGCCCGAGGGGAATAGACATAATAAATGTAGTAAAAGCTGTAAGGGGCCTTAATATATCTTTAGGGATAATTCCGGAATCGCTAAAAGCTCCGTTTGAAAGTCTGAAAAAAAATGGCAACCCCTGGAACGGCGCCCGGAATAAGCGGCTGGAATGGACTGGAGATTTGGATATCAAAGCATTTGCTCCTGATGACAAATACTGCCTTTTTACCTGTTGCACAACTGCATATAATCCGGAAAACAAGAAAGCCGGTCAGGCTTTGTTACAGCTTATGAAACATGCCGGAATAAGTTTTGGCATGTTTGGCGAAAAGGAAAATTGCTGCGGCGATCTTGCCCATAAATCGGGTGCAAACGAGATATTCTCTGATCTTTGCGCAAAAAACACCAAAATATTCTTGAAAGAAGATGTTAAAGCAATACTGACAACATCACCTCATTGTCTGAATTCTTTTAAAAACAATTACCCTGATTTAAGGGATGTGAGTTGTGAGCACTACACGGAACTTCTCGACCGGCTGGTATCAAAAAGCCGTCTTATACCTTCTGTCAGAGTTGAATCAACTGTCACGTATCATGATCCATGCTATCCGGGACGGCATAATAATATTTATGAAGCACCTCGTCGTATACTTCAAAGCATTCCGGGGCTCACGCTGGTTGAGATGGGAAACAACAAAAAAGGCAGTATTTGCTGCGGCGGAGGCGGTGGTGGTGCGTGGAGTAAAGCAAATGACCGGAAAGGCGATCAGAATCTTAGTATGTTGCGAATAGAAGAAGCGCTTAGCACGGGAGCCGAGATGATTGCAACAGCGTGCCCGTTTTGTATACTCATGCTAAATGATGCGATAGATAAACTTGGCGTAAAACATAAGATAGTAGTCACTGATCCTGCACAATTGCTGCTGCAATCTGTAAACCTGGGATATGAAGTTGATATGATGGATAATATCAAACCAAACCATAGTAGTGAGGTCTGCCATGTCTGATAGAATCGGATTTTATATCTGCCACTGCGGCATAAATATAGCTTACAAAGTTCGTGTGAAAGAAGTAGCAGAATACGCAGCTACTCTACCAAATGTTGAGGTTTCACGCGATTACCTGTTTATGTGTTCAGATCCCGGGCAGGAACTTATAGAAAATGATATCAGACAACATCATCTAACCCGAGTAATAGTATCCTCATGTTCACCCAGGATGCATGAAAAAACATTTCGCGCCGCCTGCCAAAGGGGCGGTCTTAATCCTTATAAAGCCTTTCATATGGTATGCGTACGCGAACATGTTTCATGGGTCACGGAAAATGAAGATGAAGCAACCAAAAAGGCGAAAGAGTTAGTCAGGGCGGGCATCATGAGGGTTACCCGCCAGCATGAACTTACACCTGCAACTTTTTCGGTTTGCACCAACACCCTTGTTGTGGGCGGAGGTATCGCCGGAATGCAGGCATCCCTTGATATAGCCAAAGCCGGATATAAAGTTTATCTTGTGGAAAGACAACCTACCATCGGCGGACATATGCTGCAATACGACAAAACCTTTCCTACCCTTGATTGTGCAGCCTGCATCGGCACGCCAAAGATGGTTTCCGTCGGCCAGGAACAAAAAATTAAGTTGCTCACTCACAGTGAAGTACAAGATGTAAGCGGCTTTGTCGGCAATTTTAAGATAAAAGTAAAAAGAAAAGCCCGCTACGTGGAAACAAACTGCACCGGGTGCGGCGAATGCGAAAAGGTCTGCCCTGTTGAGTTTAGCAATGAATGGGATGTAAACACAAAAATCAGAAAGGCAATATACCGGCCATTTCCTCAGGCAGTTCCCATCACCTATTGCATCGACAAGTATGACCGCGCTCCTTGTGTTCAGACCTGCCCTGCCGGAACAAATGTTCAGGGCTATGTAGCTCTCATAAAAGCAGGAAAATTCAAAGAAGCCTTGAATTTAATTATGGAACGCCTGCCATTACCGGGAACTCTGGGCCGCGTATGTCCGGCTCCTTGCGAAAAAGCCTGCCGAAGGGCTGAGGTGGACACCGCTGTCGCCATACGCGATCTGAAGCGCTTTGCAGCAGACCAGACAGATATTTCCATGTTGCCTATGCCGGATATCAAAGATCTGCCGGGTAAAATAGCGGTTATCGGGTCAGGCCCCGCAGGTCTTACCGTAGCATATTATTTACGGCTTAAAGGCTATCAGGTAACCATTTTTGAGGCGCTGCCGGTTTTAGGAGGCATGCTTCGTTTGGGCATACCGGATTATCGGCTCCCGCCGGAAATTCTTGATAAGGAAATCCGGAATATTCTTCGTCTTGGAATAAAAGTACAAACTGAAAAAAAACTGGGAATAGATTTTAGCATTGATGATCTCAAAAACGAGGGCTTCAAAGCAATCTTTCTTGGAATCGGTGCTCATAAAAGTCTGAAACTGCAAATACCTGGTGAAAAAGGCCTGGATGTCGTGATTGATGCAGTGGATTTTTTGAACCAAATGAATCTGGCTAATATAGAAAAGCCGGGCGACCGTGTGGTAGTAATCGGCGGAGGCAATGTGGCCATCGATGCGGCCAGATCGGCATTGCGTATTGGTTGTAAGCAGGTGGATATTATCTATCGCCGCAGCCGGGAACAAATGCCTGCTGATCCTGAAGAAATCAGGGACACTCTGGAAGAAGGAATCAAAATACATTATCTTACATCACCAGTAGCCATCCGTGGAAATGGCGGCAGGGTAAATGCTGTTGAATGTATCAGAAACGAACTCGGTTTGCCAGATGCAAGCGGACGAAGCAGACCTGTTCCGGTAAAAGGATCAGAGTTTGTGATTGAATGTGATGCTGTCATCCCGGCAATAGGACAGGAGCCGGATATTGACTGGCTTGTTAAAGATAAACTTGTAGAAGTTTCAAAACGAAATACTATTAATGTAAATCCGCATACAATGCAGACAAATGTATCTTATATATTTGGCGGAGGCGATGCAGTGAGCGGTCCGGCAACTGTTGTTGAGGCAATATCTGCGGGTCATAAAGCTGTTGAAGCGATACACCGCTTTCTTTGCAATGATAATCCTGAAAATTTAAGCCAAAGTGTAGCCTTAAAGGAACCACCCGGAAATAACTGGGCCGGGATACCTGAATACGCCATAAAAACGGACAGAGTAAAGCCGCAGTATCGCGATGTCAAAGATCGTATTACTTCTTTTAAAGAGGTGAGCTTGAGCTTTGTAAAACAGGAAGCACAAGCAGAAGCTTCCCGTTGCATAAATTGCGGCGGATGCTGTGAATGCAAGCTTTGCGTGGCTTCGTGCGAAGCAAAAGCTATCAAACACAACATGAAAGATGAAATAGAAGAAATAGAAGCCGGCTCAATTATTGTAGCAACAGGTTTTGATCCGCTAAATCCAACGCCCATGCATCAGTACGGTTATGGCAAGTATTCAAATGTATTTACCAATCTTGAGTTTGAACGGATTTCGAATGCGACCGGGCCAACAGGCGGAAAACTGCTTAAACGAAGTCTTGCCAATCGTCTGAAGTTTACGGAACCTCCGAAAAGTGTCGCTATTCTTCATTGCATAGGCAGCCGTGATATTAATTATCACGAATACTGTTCACGTACCTGCTGCATGTATGCGCTAAAATATGCCCATCTTATCAAAGATAAATGCGGGCACGATACCGAGGTATACAATTTCTACATAGATATGCGCTGCTTCGGCAAAGGGTATGAGGAATTCTACAAGCGCGTACAAAGCGAGGGGGTACGCATGATTCGCGGCAAGGCGTCACGGATTGAGGAAAAGAACGGCATTCTGACAGTAACCGCCGAAGATACACTGTCTGACAGAATATTAAAAATTCCGGTTGAAATGGTTATTTTGTGTACAGCCATGGAACCGCGTTCAGACGCAAATGAAATATCCCGCACATTCGGGATAAGCGTCGGCAGTGACGGTTTTTTTCTTGAGGAACACCCAAAGCTTGAACCTGTTTCCACTGCTACCAGCGGTATTTTTCTGGCCGGGACATGCCAGGGACCAAAGGATATTCCCGATACGGTTGCACAGGCCAAGGGAGCAGCAGCCGAGGCTCTGGCCTTAAGCATATCAGGACGGGTGGCGGTATCTCCCATGATTTCATTTATCGATCCTGATATATGCATAGGCTGCCGGGTTTGCATAGATTTATGCGCCTATTCGGCAATAGAATTCAATGCATTAAAAGGTATAAGCGTGGTTAATGAAGCAGTATGCAAAGGCTGCGGAAGCTGTTCCGGATATTGTCCAAGCGGAGCCGCCCAGATCCGGCATTTTACAGGAAAGCAGATTTTTTCGGAAATAGACGGCTTGCTGGCCGGTTAGTTTTTTACTCAGTGTTAAGTGTTAGGTGTTAAGCAACTAAATCTAATAATCTATTCCCTAACACTTAACACCTAACACTTGCATTACTGAAAGGAAATAAAATATGAGCGAGTTTGAGCCTACGATTGTAGCATTTTTTTGCAACTGGTGTACATACACTGCTGCGGATCTGGCCGGCACTTCCCGTCTGTCATATCCACCTAACGTTAAAATTATCAGGGTAATGTGTACCGGCATGGTTGACCCGCAATATATCATTAAAGCCTTTCTGGAAGGCGCTGACGGTGTGCTGGTCAGCGGCTGTCATCCGGGCGACTGCCATTATATCAATGGGAATTACAAGGCCCGCAGAAGGATCAAGCTGTTAAAAGAAGTTCTTCCCCAGTTCGGCTTTGATTCAAAACGGTTAAGATTGACATGGATAGGCGCAAGCGATGGAATTCGCCTGGCGGAGATCATGAGGGCTCTTGTTTCACAAATCAAAGAGCTGGGGCCAAGCCAATCTAAATTAAGTATGGTGATTTAAATAATATCCGGAGGGAATATGGCGGTTACGGCAAAAATCGATGTAAAAAATCAGGATATATCGGAATCGATAAGAAAGTTATTGGAAGATATTCTTAAGGCTGAAATTATCCGGGCAATTCTGGTATCGCAGCATCTTCCGATGAAAAAAATGGTCATGCCGACACTGGTTACTGATCCGGATCATCTTGATGGAATAGATCCTTTGGCGCCGGCTTTTCCTGTAAATGCAGCAACAATCGCCGCCCGGCTTACCCGTAAACCGATAGGAGGCAAGATAGCGGCTGTATTGCGTCCCTGCGAAATCCGCGCATTTATTGAGCTGGTAAAGCTGAACCAGGCCAAAAGGGAAGATATAATATTAATAAGTGCGGATTGCTTCGGCGCATTTCAAAATAAAGATTATTTAAAATTTGCCGGACAAAACCCAAAAGAAGCAACTCTTCGATTTTATAAAAAAATTATGGACGGAAATGCTGTTGAAGTAGAAGGAGTTGAACTTGCTCAGGCCTGTAAGGCCTGTGAATATCCGGTTTCTGAAAATGCTGATATCCAGATCGGCTTATATGGTATGAAGACAGATGAATCCATACTGGTTAAGGCTCAAACTGAAGCAGGAGATCATATTTTAAAACAAATTAATCTTGGCGCAACAAACGAACCGGCTGCGAGACAAACTGCCATCAACAGCCTGATCACAAAGCGCACAAACTTTCGGGATGAGATGTTTTTAAAAACAACCGAGGCTACAAACAACCTTGAAAAAATATCTTCTTTCTTTGCTTCCTGCGTCAACTGCTATAATTGCCGTGTTGCATGTCCGGTTTGCTATTGCAAAGAGTGTGTTTTTGTAACTGATGCATTTAATCATGATTCTTTCCAGTACATAAGTTGGGCAAAGAAAAAAGGGATCATTAAAATGCCTACCGATACTCTTTTTTATCATCTTACACGTTTAACTCATATGAGCACGGCATGTGTCGGCTGCGGCCAGTGTTCAAATGCATGCCCGAATGATATTCCCATTATGGAGCTGTTTCGAACCATCGCCCATGCTACACAAAAGACGTTTGATTATCAGGCAGGAAAAAGCATTGAACAAAAACCTCCGCTGTCAACATTTTGCAAAGATGAATTTCAAGAAGTAGTAGGAATAAACGATTAAGAGGTGAACATGGCCCGAAAAAACGGTAAAGCTCTGGTGGTTGGTGCCGGAATAAGCGGTATCCGCGCAGCTCTGGATCTGGCGGAATACGGATATGGCGTAATTTTGATAGACAAGTCGCCTAATATCGGCGGCATACTCAGCCAACTTGACTATCAGTTTCCAACTGACAGTTGCGGAATGTGCAAAATGCTTCCTCTTTTCAACAGAGATGAAGGCTCGCAATATTGCCTGCGTAAAGGCCTTTTCCACGAAAATATTGAAATACTTCCGTCAACCGACCTTATGTCCGTTGAAGGCGAAGCCGGTCAATTTAAGGTTACAATAAGACAACATTTAAACTGGGTTGATCCAAATTTATGCACCGGATGCGGTTATTGCGCAGATGTCTGCCAGGTGGAAATACCTGATAAATTCAACGAGAATATCGGCACTCACAAAGCTGTTTATCTGCCTGTTCCTCATGCCATACCTAACCCGTATATAATCGATTTTACTTCATGCACACGCTGTGGGGCCTGCATAAAAGTTTGCCCGACCGGCGCAATTAACTTACCGCAGGATAAACGCAATTCTTTTCATATACTGGTGGCAGACGATGAGTTGGTTATGCGCGATTCTTTAAAGGAATGGCTCACGGAAGAGAGATTTTCCGTAGATATGGCCGCTTCAGGTTCGGAAGCTCTCGATATGCTGAAAGCCAAGCCTTACGATTTGATGCTGCTTGATATCATGATGCCTGGCATGGATGGTGTTGAAGTACTTCAGAAAGCTAAAGAGAATTTTGCTGATCTGAATGTGATAATGATGACAGCATATGCAACTGTGGAAACAGCTGTTGAAGCCATGAAAAAAGGGGCTATGGACTATCTTGTAAAGCCCTTTAACCCTGATGCATTAACCCCTATGATCCTGCGGATATTTCAGGATGCTGATGGAGTTTCACAAGACAGGCAGATAGAAGCCGGAGCGCTTGTGCTTTGCATCGGAACTTCCTTTTTTGATCCGGGCAGCGGAAAAAACCCTTTCGGTTACAAAACCTGCCCTAATGTTGTAACAAGTCTTGAATTTGAACGCATGCTTAGCGGAACCGGACCCTTCCAGGGAAAGCTGCTGCGGCCTTTTGATGGAAAACCGGTGAAAAAAGCGGCCTGGATACAGTGTGCCGGATCGCGCGATTTACAAAACGATGCTGATTTCTGCACCGGAATCTGCTGTATGTTTGCAATCAAGGAAGCGGTGATAGCAAAGAAGACAAGCGATCAAAACATAGAAACAACAATTTTTTATATGGATATGAGAACATACGGCAAAACATTCCAGCGGTATCGGGAACAGGCTCAAAATATATACGGTGTTAATTTTGCAAGAGAAAGAATTCATTCTGTTTTCCAGGATATGGCTACAGGAGATTTGCTGATACGGACTGTGGATATATCCGGTAATTTAAAAGAAGAAAGATTTGACCTGCTGGTTCTTCCTGTCGGGCAAAGACCGGCGCAAGGATTGTCAAAGCTGGCTGAATTGGCTGAAATAGAGTTGAATGAATGGGGTTTTGGAAAAACCGGGCCTTTTTCCATGGTCAAAACAAACCGGGAAGGAATAATGCTTGGTGGTTCGTTAACAGGACACAAAGATATAGGCGATTTGCTTATACAGGCATCATCGGCAGCCTTAAATGCTTCACGCTTGATTCATTCCAAAGGCGGCGATCTTTCAACAGAGCACGCGCTTCATCATCCTCCAACCGGCGTGATGAAAGAAATACCTGAAATACTTATCGTTATCTGTACATGCGGCAACAGGTTTTCGAAATTGGCGGATTCAGGGCAAATAGAGGGACAACTTAAATCCGACCCCTTGATTAAGAAAGTGGAATTTTCAGAAAAACTATGTACCGAACAGGGCTGGGAACATTTTGTTGGAATGGTAAAAGAAATTAATCCCAATCGTCTTCTTATTGCAGCATGTTTACCCTATGTATATAAACTTAAGGCAATAAAGCTCGGCGAACGGATCGGGCTTGATCCGGCTCTTATAGAGGTAGTTGATATAAATACCGGCTATTCCCGTTTACTTCGTCCTGATTCCTGCAAGATAGTACAAAAAACTGAAATCGCAGTTGAAGAAAACTCATCGGTAACAGAACACCAACTGCTTTCTATAATTAAAACAGGCATTGCAAAACTTAAATGGGCGAATGCATCAGAAACATCCAAAGTTCCCGTTTCTCAGAGAGCGCTTGTTGTCGGAGGCGGAATAGCAGGTATGACGGCTGCCCTGGCGATTGCCGACCATGGATTTGAAGTTGATCTTATAGAACAGTCCGGCCGGTTAGGTGGAAATCTGAATTGGCTGAAACAAACACTGGATGGATATAATGCAAGTAAATTATTGAGAAATACACTTGAGTCTGTAGAAAAGCACCCTAAGATTAATATACACAGCCAATCAGAAGTTATTAATTCTTTCGGTGAAGCAGGAAATTTTTATACTGAAGTTAAAGATCCGCAAAATCAGATTCATGCTATAGAACATGGCGTAACAATTTTAGCTACCGGAGGTTCACAAGCTCCGACTCAATCTTATAGTTACGGATCAAACCCGGCTATAATCACCCAGAAGGAACTCGAAATAAAACTTTCGGATAATACGATTGATCCTGAAAAATTACATTCGGCAGTAATGATCCAATGCGTTGATTCCCGTGAAGAACCGCGCAATTACTGCAGCCGCGTCTGCTGCACCAATGCTTTAAAACACGCACTTTTTATCAAAGAAAAAAAACCAAGCGTCTCGATATATATTCTTTACCGCGACATCATGGCATACGGTTTTTATGAAACCTATTATACTCAGGCAAGAAAAGCAGGAATTGTATTTATTCAATACAACACTGATGACAAACCCGTTGTTTTAACTGAAAACAATGAACTACTAGTTTCAGTGTTTGAGCCAATTCTGGGAAAACGGCTGCAAATTGAAACCGATCTGGTAATTTTAGCCACAGGAATTGTTCCGGATATGTCCCGAAATCTGGCGGATATGTTTGGCGTATCACCTGATCAGGACGGTTTTTTTCAACAAGCGGAATCGAAATGGAGGCCGGTTGATTCACTTAAAGAAGGAGTGTTTGCATGCGGTTTGGTTCATTCTCCCCGCAATATCACCGAAACCGTTGCTACAGCGGAAGCCGCCGCTCAAAGAGCGCTTGGAATAATAAGTCAAAAATATCTTGCAGGAAGCAGAATCACGGCATCCGTTCATCATAGTATTTGCGCCTTATGTGAACAATGCATTGATGCATGCCCTTACGGCGCCCGCAGTGTTGATTATGATAATGAACGGATTTTAATTAATCCGGGCATCTGTCAGGGATGCGGTACATGTGCTGCCGTCTGCCCCAACAGCGCCAGTGTGCTGGATGGGTTTGTAAAACAGCAAATGCTTGCAATCATTGATGCCGCCACAGGTTAACACAACCTGTAAATAATATTTACGGCAGGAGATACAATTAACAGTATGTTGAAAGAAACCAGCATGACAAGATCCGGATTAAACATACAGCAAAGTGAATACCAGACTTTATTTGAACTGGTTCCATGCCTGATAACAATTCAGGACAGGGAATTCAGGCTTATTCGTTACAACCATCTGTTTTCAGATCATTTTCATCCTGAACATGGGGCTTATTGTTATCAGGCCTATAAGAACAGAAATTCAAGATGCGAAAAATGTCTGGTGGCTATGACTTTCGATGACGGGAAATCGCACTATGGAGAAGAATCCAGTACTAATGTTGATGGTTCTGTGACATATTGGATTGCCTATACTTCGCCTTTAAAAAACGAAAGAGATGATATTGTGGCTGTTATGGAAGTTTGTCTTGATATAACTCACAGAAAACAGCTTGAAGAGAATCTGGAAAAGTCCGAAAGAAAATATTATTCCATATTTAACAACATGCCCAATCCCATGTTTGTGCTTGATATAGATACGCTGATGGTTCTGGACTGTAATGAAAGTGTTACAACGGTTTATGGATTTACGAAAGAAGAAATAATCAACAAATCATTTGTGGAACTTTTCCCTGAAGATGAAAAGAACAGCTACGGATTAAAGATGAGAGCATATTCATCTTTAAACAAGGTTAAGCAGTTAAAGAAAGACGGTAAAGCAATTTTTGTAAATATAAGAATAGCGCCTTCGGAATATCCCGGACAGAAAGTTATGCTTGTTACAGCAAGTGATATAACTCAACGTCTTGAAGTCGAACAGCAGCTCATACAGGCCGGAAAAATGGCGACACTCGGAGAAATGGCCACAGGAATAGCTCATGAACTTAACCAGCCGCTTTCGGTTATCAAAACCGTCAGCAGCTTTTTCATTAAAAAGATAAGCAGCCATGAAGCTATAGCTGAGTCAACACTTAACGATATGCTGATAAAAATCGACAACAATGTGGATAGGGCTTCGCGTATTATCAACCATCTGAGAAATTTCGCCAGAAAATCGGAAGTAATTTTTGCTAAGGTGCAGGTTAATGAAATACTTGAAAGGGCATTGGCAATATTTTCCCAGCACCTTAAAATACGAGGAATTGAAGTTGTATGGAATATTGAAAATAATTTACCTGTGATTCTGGCCGATCCGGACAGGCTTGAACAGGTTTTTATAAACCTTCTTGTTAATGCCCGGGATGCTATCGAAGAAAGATGGAAACATGCGGAGCCAGTGAAAGGAGATAAAAGAATCATTATAAAAACCTCCCGGGAAATAAATAATATAAAGATTGAAGTATGCGATACCGGAACAGGAATACCAAAAAGTATTTTAGAAAAAATATTTGAGCCGTTTTTCACAACAAAGGATGCTGGAAAAGGCACCGGCCTTGGTTTATCAATAAGCTATGGAATAGTAAAAGATTTTCACGGTTCCATTAAGGCCGTATCGGAAGAAAACAATGGGGCATGTTTTACAATTACCTTCCCAATACAGGATAGTACAGATGGAAAAACAAATACTGCTGGTTGATGATGAAGAAGACATTCGGGATGTTCTTGGCGTTTATCTCAAAGACCAGGGTTATGATATATATATGGCTGGAAACGGCGAAGAAGCATTAAAGATATTTGCAGAACATAAACCGCCTATAGTACTTTCCGACATTAAGATGCCCGGAATAGACGGGATTGAGCTGCTTAAAAGAATCAAGCAGGATAATCCCGATACGGAATTTATCATGATAACCGGTCATGGCGATATGGATCTTGCCATAGCAAGCTTTCATGACCAGGCGGCGGATTTTATCACAAAGCCGATAAACGTTAATATCCTGGATATTTCGCTTAAGAAATTGCAGGAAAAGATAAAAGGCCGCCGGCAATTAAGAGAATACACCGAAAATCTTGAAAGACTGGTAAAGGAAAAATCCGAACTGCAAAGCCATTTATCTTCTCTGGGGCTTATGATCGGATCTGTTTCACATGGCATAAAAGGGTTGCTCACCGGTCTTGACGGCGGTATGTATATGGTTGAATCGGGCTTTTCAAAATCAAATGCGGCCCAGATTGAAGAAGGCTGGACAATTGTAAAACTGATGGTTGATCGTATAAGAAAAATGGTTTTGGATATTCTTTATTATGCAAAAGAAAGAAATCTTAACTGGGAAAAAGTTGATGTATTGAGTTTTGCAGCAGAAGTTGCAGATATATTGGAGCGCAAGATCTCTTCTCATGGCATAGAATTCATACGTGATTTTGATAAGTTAGCCGGAAATTGCAAAATAGATACAGGATGCATCAATTCCGCTTTGATCAATATTTTTGAAAATGCGGTTGATGCATGCATAAATGACAAATCGAAAGAAAAGCATCAAATAACATTTAAGGTGTCTCAGGATAAAGATAATATTTATTTTGAAGTAAGCGACAACGGAATAGGCATGGACAGAGAAACACGTGACAAGCTGTTCACTTTGTTTTTCTCATCAAAGGGAAACAAGGGAACCGGGCTGGGTCTTTTTATTTCAAATAAAATAATAGGGCAGCACGGAGGTTCAATCAAAGTGTTTTCAGTGCCAGGACAAGGTTCAAAATTTACCATAAATATCCCGAAAATAACGGCTTTATAAATACTGCCCATAAAGGTTCAGTAATGCTGTTTATATGCTTTCTTCCATGGATCACGGCGAAGCTCTTTAACATTGGCAAGCGCCAGATACAGCGCTCCCACAGCCAATTCCGCACAATGGAAATGATCTTCAGGCAGGGTTTCAAGATATTGGGCCACATCTTCGGGTATAACATCCCATGCCTTATCAAGCGTTTTACCTTCTATCATATCAATAATCGTATTGGCGCATGCAACAGTATTAAGGCAGCCGTTAACGTTATAAGAAGCAGTTTCAATAATATCACCACGGGTTATTAAAAATAATTCAACGGTATCTCCGCAATCCCCCTCTTTTTTCCCGTAGCCGTCAGGATTTTTTATAATCTCATTTTTATCGGTTCTAAAGGCCATTTCAAGATATTTAAGTGAATGACTTTGCCAGAAGTCCGATCCTTCAGCATCCAATGTTCCATCTCCTTCTCTGTATTGTATAAAAAGTTATACTTAATATCGCCTTTATGCATAATCATATGGCATAAAAGGCTATTACGCATTATGCAAAAACATCAAAAAAAACTAATACTTATCGAGTCCACATCCAATTATTCCGAAGAAGCCGGATTGGATATGATCAGCAAGATAATTGATAGTACTCCTAACATTACCGATTATGTTATGCAAGACCTTATAGGCGCGAAGTATATAAGCCGGATACCGGGGCTTTGAGTATGAGCGCGGGCCAGATTGTTCGGACTTGTGTTATTAAACATCTTTACGGTTTCACATTTTATGAGATTACTTGAACCTTAAATCTATTCCTGTTATAAATAAAAAAATTACCAACAGAGCATTTCATTTAAACTTAAACCGTCAATCAAAAATGGAGATTAAAATGAAAGTTATTGCATTTAACGGCAGTCCCAGAAAAAAAGGTAATACGTCAATATTAAGATGATGGATTCTTTCTTCTTATGCCTTGAAATGTTTATTGTGGGATCAAGCTATTACAACATGGCCTTAGGTAATGACAAAGGAGATGTTGAGAAAGATGAACGGGGGCTCGGGACTATGAAAGTGCTTGGCCGGAATATGGCTTTTTTGCTGAAAAAATTAAAAGCGTAGATGGATGAAAAAGAGTTTAAATGGAGCATCAAAGAAGTTTGTTATGAGTTTCAAAAAGACGGTGATGAAATGCTGCATATCAAATCATAATTAAAATGCTTAAATCAGAGCACAAATTTGGCTGGGTTTAATTTGCAGCGGTTACCATAAATCAGTTCCGTTTGGGTGAGGGGGTGCGTGTGCAGTTTTCTAACCGGAAATTACTGATTTAAACTATACTTCGGCACCTTTCATCTGCGTATCACATATTACAGCCAGCATGTAAGGAAACAAAGCAGGATGAAAAGCACTTGTTGATAAAGCTGCATCTATAGCCTTATTGGCAATTTCGTCAAAATATAGCCTTCCTGTTATCTTCGATAAACGCAAAAGGTTTTGAATTGCTACAGAACCATGCGCCGGAATTACGCTGTCCGAATCATCTTTTGCACGTATAATAAGATTCTTGTCATGATCAGGACTTGTAATATAAAAACCGGCGAACTGTTCATCATAGAACAATTTTATATATTCTTCAGAAAGCATCACAGCCGTTTCAAGCCATTTTTTATCGGAATCCGATTCATAAAGATCGATAAGTCCGCAAATATAAAATGCATAATCACTTCCCATTCCCAAAACCGCTCTTTCTCCTTCTCTCCATCTTCTGAAAAGTTTCCCTGTGTTTTTATCATAAAGATTAGATATTATAAATTCAGCAGCGTTTTTTGCGGCTTGCAAGTATTTATCACTTCCGAGAACTTTATATGCTTTGGCAAAAGCCGATATCATAAGACCGTTCCAGGAAGTAAGTATTTTATCGTCAAGATGCGGTCTTTCTCTGCTTGAACGCGCCTTGAGAAGTTTGTTTTTTGCATCATTTATTATTAGCTCAACTTTATCAGGCGCCATATTATATTTTTTTGCAGTCTCGTTTATTGAATGTTTAACATAAAGAATATTTTTCTTCTTAAAATATCCATGAGGATCATGTGCTGCGTTTCCTTCTTCCATTACTCCAAAAAAGTATGAAAATATTTCTGCCGTATTTTCTTCCAGGATTTTATCAAGTTCTTTTTTGCTCCACACATAAAATGCTCCTTCTACTTTGTTATGAGCATCATCTGATCCTTTTTCGGAAATTTGCCCGGGATAACTGTCTGCATCTTCTGCGGAATAAAAACCTCCCGGAGAACTTGTCATATCGGAAAGAATATAATCGCAGGTTTCTTTTGCAATTTGTGCAAAAAATTTATCGGATGTTATCTGATATGCTTCAAGATATACATTAACAAGCTGAGCATTATCATAAAGCATCTTTTCAAAATGCGGGATATGCCATTTTTCATCAGTCGAATACCTGTGGAATCCTCCTCTCAATTGATCATAAATTCCGCCTTTTGCCATTGCTTTAAGCGTATAATCAGCCATATCAATAGTGCGTTTTGCAACAGCCGGTTCATTGATTTTTTTTGCATAACTAAAATAAGCAAGGATAAATTTTATTATTGATGGTGAAGGAAACTTGGGAGCTTTTCCAAATCCTGCATATTTTTCATCATAAGATGACGAATAATATTTAAAAGCATCATCTAAATGACTCTGTTTGTGTTTTTCAGCAGTTGAAAATACCTTGTCATAAGAAAGATTTTTTATTATAATATCTGTAATTTTCTCTGAGGAGCTGATAATATCCTTATGTACAACAGGATCTTTCCATACGGATGTAATCCTGTTTAACAGATCGGGCCAGGAGGTAATACCAAAATTTGATTCAGCCGGAAAATAAGTACCTCCAAAAAAGGGCTTGAGTTTTGGTGTTAAAAAAACATTTAAAGGCCACCCGGCAGAACCTGTAAGGGCTGTAACAGCACTGATATAAATACGATCAAGGTCCGGCCTTTCTTCTCTGTCAACTTTAATGCAAATAAAATTATCATTCATGATTTTTGCAATTTCATGATCGGTAAATGATTCATTTTCCATAACATGACACCAGTGGCATGTAGAGTATCCTATTGATAATATAATTGGTTTATCTTCTTTAGCAGCCCTGTTTATAGCCTCATCACCCCATGGATACCAATTTACAGGATTATATGCATGCTGCAAAAGATAAGGGCTTTTTTCATTTATCAACCTGTTGGAGTTATTTCTTATTTTATTATTATTCAAAACCGTATCCTCCATTATTTTTATATATACTAAATCATACTTGACAATAATTTTAAAAATCTTATCCTTAATAAGGATAATTCCTAATATAAAATTGTCCAATTTATTTAAATGAATTATAACAAATAATCTTTCCAAGAAGGGAGGCCCATATGGAAAAGGAAGAGACAGGTTCAAAAAAAACAGTGAATGTCAGAGATCTTACAATTTGTGACGCAACAGCCCAGATGCTTGAAAAAGCTAAAAGGGATGGAGTTGAAACTGCATTTGACAGGGCTTTAAGCATGAAAGCATGTCCTATAGGCGCAGATTCTGCTTGCTGTAAACACTGTGCAATGGGCCCATGCAGGCTTAGCTCAAAAGATCCTTACGGAAAAGTTGGAGTATGCGGAGCAACCATAGATACCATTCAGGCCAGAAACTTTGCCAGAATGGTAGCATCCGGAGCAGCCGCCCATACGGATCACGGCATGGCTATGCTCGATCTGTTCCGTGAAGTGGTCAACGGGAATATTACCGATTACCAGATCAAGGATACGGAAAAACTGGAATCTGTGGCCCAATCAATAGGAATCGAGACGGAAGGCCGGGAGATGAAAGATATTGCCCTGGACCTTTACAAGGAGCTGGAACGGACATACACCCAGGTGGACGGTGAAATACCCTTTGCCGCCCGTGTTCCGGAAAAAACTCTCGAAACATGGCGCAAGGCCGGGATCGTTCCCAGAGGTGCCATGCGTGAAATCATGGAATTGATGCACCGAACCCATATGGGCGTTGATCAACATTACGAAAACATCACCAAACAGTCAAGCCGAACTGCACTTTCAGATGGCTGGGGCGGATCCATGGTGGCTACTGAAATTTCAGATATCCTCTATGGTACACCTAGTCCGGTTTCTGTAAATGTCAATATGGGCTGTCTTAAGGAAGATCAGGTTAATATAATTGTCCACGGCCACGAACCTAATATGTTCGAATCGATACTCTCATCGGTCAATGAACCGACCCTGATCCAAGCGGCAAAAGATGCAGGAGCTAAAGGAATAAATCTTGTTGGTATGTGCTGCTCAGGTGCTGAAATGATGTCTCGCCACGGCGTCCCCCATGCCGGCAATTTTATGTCAACCGAGGCTATTCTGGTCACAAATGCAGTTGATGCCATGTGTGTCGATATTCAGTGTATCAAACAAGGCTTGGTTAAAGTCGCCGACTGCTACAACACCCCCCTGATTACCACCAATACGCGGGCTCACATAGAGGGGGCCACACACATTGAATTCAAAGACCATGACCCCAGGGCCTGCACTGATGAGGTCGTCATAAGAGCCATCTCCCGGTTCAAAAATCGTAAAGGTCCGGTGGAGATTCCAAAAATTCAAAACATCGGCATTCACGGTTTTTCACATGAGTATATCAATTATATGTTGGGCGGAAGTTTCAGGGGAAGCTACACTCCTTTAAATGATAATATTATTAATGGCAGAATACGGGGTGCAGCAGGAGTTGTAGGCTGTACAAACCCGAGAGTAAAACAGGATTGGGTACATGTTGAGCTTGTAAAAGAACTCATTAAAAATGATGTGCTTGTGCTTCAGACCGGATGCTCACAGGTTGCTCTTGCCAAAGCAGGACTCTATACTCCCGAAGCAGCTTGTCTTGCAGGTCCTGGATTAAGTGAAGTTTGTGAAGCGGTCGGCATGCCGCCTGTTCTTGGAATGGGGTCATGTGTTGATAACAGCCGTATTCTGGTTGCCGCATCACAGATGGTTAAGGAAGGCGGACTAGGAAACAGTATTGCCGATCTTCCGCTAGCAGGTGCTGCTCCGGAATGGATGAGTGAAAAAGCCATCAGCATCGGGCAGTATTTTGTAGCATCCGGTGTATATACAATCTTTGGCGTAACTTTTCCGATAATAGAAGGAACCAAATTCCACAAGCTTCTTTTTGAAGGACTTGAACAGCAGGGCTTCGGAAAATGGGGATTTACGGCAGATCCTTATGAAATGGCAAAATTGATGATAGCCCATATAGACAAAAAGAGAAAAGCCCTTGGCCTTGACAAAGGGAAGGAACGAGTACTGGTTGACATGGCAACAAGAAGAGAAATGTCGGCAGCTTAATTTTATCAGCAAATAAATCCGGAGAGGTCTGAGATCTTTCCGGATCAAATCCTACTCCCCTACAAACGAGCGGCAAGCACTTGAATTATCTTATAGATTATTGTGCCTATAAATGCGGAAAGGCAAAATAAACCTGCAACAACAATAACCACATCCCTTGGCATGGTTTTAGCACGCTGATCAATTATATCCTGATCAACCTTTTTATTGCCGCGAATATCCGGTCCTGCAGACAAAATAAAATAAATACGCTTAAAAAACATAGGGATCGTGAAATGTAAATCAATGGAATGTTTTTTCTTTTTCGGCAAATTATCTTCAATCGCTTTTTGAATCTCTGCCAGTTGCTCGAAAGATAAAGAATATAACACGCCACGATTTATACCATTCAGTATATCATCAACAATCTGGCCTTTTCTGCTAAATTTCATCCTACTTTTTTTCATGACATTTCCTCCTGGAAATTATCTTCATCAACAGGATTCCAATCATAGCATTAACCTTTTATGATTTGTTATATATTTATTATTATTGGTAATACTTATTTATGGCGGTTTGATAATTTCTTTAATAATCCAATAAAAGCACGGTGCTATATAAAGAGGAAACAGCCACCTCAAAGAAACAAAAAAAAATGTAAACATATAGTTTTAAGAGTCATAATTCTATGATAAAGCGTCAGCAAATTGGCGCTTTATCACATTATGCTTTATAGCAATCATCAATATATCTTCTTTATATTCTAACATAATTAAACATACCATCAATATATTTCTTTGATATATTGATGGTATGTTTTTTGCAGATATCTTCAGTCTGATAGTATAATGGAACATATATATAAGTACTATGGTTTGATTTAATTTATTTATTTTTTGGGATCTTAATTCAAAACCCTAAAGGATTTAGCATGCAGGAAAATCATGATATTTTAAGGAAGATAATAAATTACGCAAAACCTTTATTAGTAAACATCCTCCGGCAAAGCCGGAGGATGTTTACTAGTTATATTTTTTCATGATATTATACCGGCAACAAAGCTTTATGCGATACCTTATTTACTGCTCCCGGCTCTTTAATATAAGCTGTATATAAAAAAAAATCGAACAGATATTTCCGGCTTCTTTTCATATATCTTCCGGAATCAATGTGCGGGACATGAAAGATAACAGCTTTCCTTTTAGAAATATAGCAAATTATTCAAAAATTTCCTTTATTGTGAAATTAATCGGGAGTATATGAAGTAAACCGGGGCAAAGCACTCATTATATTTTAAGGCAATAAGGCGTAACCAACAGCATACATATGTATTTTTAAGATTTATATCATCGGTTAATGAATTATAAGGCATACATAACTCATAATATGGCACGTTGGATATTAAAATATATCATTTGGCTTCTATTTATCGCGATGATTTCCGTATCAGCTCCGGCATCAGACATTTATGCATCGGAGCCTTTAAATATGGAACCAAAATTAAAAGCGGCATTCATTTATAATTTTGCCAAATTCGTCGATTGGCCTGTCACGCAAAGGGCTGACATATCATATCAGCCGTTTGTAATTGGTATATTTGGCCATAGCCCCATAGTTAAAGAGCTTTTGGCTATTGAGGGAAAACCCATAAAAGGCAGAAAGCTGGAAGTCAGACTCTTATCAAATATTAAGGAAATAAATGATTGCAATGTTGTTTTTATAAGCGCTTCGGAAGAAAATAATCTTATGCCTATTTTGAGTGCCGCAAAAAGCAAAGAAATACTTACAGTAAGCGATATGAGCGGTTTTGTAGAAAAAGGCGGAATAATAGGGTTTGTAAGATTGGAAAATAAATTACGTTTTGATATTAACTTAAAAACAGCCGAAGATTCCAGCTTAAAAATAAGGTCGGATCTTTTGACTCTGGCAAGAAAAATTAAAAAAGAATAACTTAATGGAGCCACTTTCAAAACGTTTCAGTTTGGTCAAGGTCAAGGCGGGCGAAAATTTTAACTACAGGAATACATTTAGTATTTCGAGGATAAAATTTGAGCCCAACGCAAAAGATCGGCCTAAATGTGATATTTTGAAACTGGCTCAAGGGTTTTAGATATATATGCAGCTACTTAAGGACATGTCAATCAGGAAAAAACTCGTAGCTATTATTATGCTTACCAGCATAATTTCGCTTTCTGCTGCATCTGTTGGGTTTATATCCATAGATATTATCTCATCCAAGCGCTCTGTTATCCGCAAAATTTCAACTCTTGCAAGAACAATCGGCATAAACAGCAAGGCGGCAGTCATTTTTAAAGACCAGAATTCGGCAGCAGAGACCTTGTCTGCACTCAGCAGTGAGCCAGACATTATCTATGCCTGCATCACCGACACAAACGGGAATCTGTTTACTGAATATGTTTTTAAAAATCAGGAAAAGGAGAAAACCGACTCGGGGCAATATTTGAAATTCGATAAGTTTTTAGCGCTTAATTCCCAATGGTCCAGCTACATGGGCGCTTCATATATGTTTTACAAAAAGCACCTCTGTATGATTGTCCCGATTTACTTTGAAAAAGAATCCCCTGGCGGAATCTACCTTTGCACAAATCTGGCAAGTCTTTATTCAGGTATACTCTGGAATATTGTTTTTTGTATTTCTATTCTATGCGGTTGTGCTGTTTTGGCCTATTTTATCTCTGTTAAACTCCAAAAAACCATATCAGATCCTGTTCTGGAACTTTCTCGGATAATGAAAAAGGTTTCTGCTGAAAAAGACTACTCTGTCCGTGTTGAACCTCACTATCCGGATGAACTGGGCATACTTTTTGAGGGATTCAATAACATGCTTGCACAAATTCAGGAAAGAGACGATGCGCTCATGTTTACGCATTATGCAGTTGACCATATGGGAGACATGGCATTCTGGATAGATTCCGAAGGACTCATTATTTATGTTAATAATGCGGCATGTATATTTTTAGGATATACGAGTGATGAACTTGTATCAAAAGATACAAGCATAGTTAATCCAAATTCCAATCCGGATACATGGCGCGCACACTGGAATGATCTTATAGATGAACAAGCCGTAACCATGGAAACTATACTCACCGCTGAAACAGGAGATACCTTCCCTGTTGAAACAAATCTTAATTATGTCCGGTTTAAAGGCAAGGAATACTGTTGCGCTTTTGTAAGAGACATAACCAATAGAAAACGGATAGAGGCCCAGCTCCATCAGGCTCAAAAAATGGAGGCCATCGGCACTCTTGTCGGCGGAGTAGCGCATGATCTCAATAATATTCTTGGAGGGCTGGTTGGATACCCCGAATTACTTCTTTTTGATATGCCTCCCGAAGGCCCCCTGGTAAAGCCTCTCGTGCAGATATTGAAATCCGGTGAAAAAGCCGCCGCAATCGTACAGGATCTTCTGACTCTCGCAAGAAGAGGAGTTGCGGTGGAAGAAGTAGTTAACTTAAATGAAATAATAGATGAATACTTAAAAACTCCCGAATATGAAAAAATGATTCAATATCATTCCGGTATTAAATTCAAGCTAAACCTCGAACCGGATATTCTTAACATCCGTGGCTCATTTTTTCATATCTCAAAGGCCCTGATGAATCTTATATCAAACGGCTGTGAGTCAATTAAAGGAAATGGAGAAGTATTTATAACCACTCAAAACCTTCATTTAGATCTGCCTTACGTGGGTTTCCAGAATATTCCCGAAGGTGATTATGTAGTTCTTAGCGTTTCGGATACCGGAATTGGAATTTGTGTTGAAGACAGGTCAAAGATCTTTGAACCATTTTATACAAAAAAGAAAATGGGAAGAAGCGGAACAGGTCTTGGCATGACAGTGGTAAGGGGTACTGTTGAAGATCACAAGGCTTTCATAGATATTATGGACAGGAAAGGCGGAGGAACCCGATTCGATATTTATTTTCCCGTAACAAGAGAACCCACAAAAGCCAATATTAAGGATTTTTCATATGATGCTTACCGCGGTTCGGAAAAAATACTTGTTGTTGATGATGTTGAGGAGCAGCGGGATGTTGCATCCAACCTGCTTGGTTACCTTGGCTATACGGTTGAAACGGTTCCAAGCGGAGAAAAGGCGATAGAATACCTTAAAAATAAAACGGCAGATATAATATTGCTGGATATGATTATGGCGCCAGGGATTGACGGCATGGAAACCTGCCGAATAATTCTTGGACACAACCCAAAGCAAAAAATCATAATCTGCAGCGGCTTTTCTGAAACAATAAGGGTAAAGCAAGCATTAAAAACCGGCGCCTGTGCATATGTGAAAAAACCATATCGCATAAAAGAAATCGCAGCAGCAGTAAGAGAGGCTCTTGACCGGAAGCCAGATATATAAAACGGATCAGAGCCAACAATAAAAAATTTAAATTACGCTATGTATCAGAAGAGACAGCTCATAAGTTCATAAGTTGTTAGTCTCTTGGAGGGAAGAAAAAGATACTGATATTTCTGCCTACTTATTGACCTGATACGCAATTTCATGATAACTGTGTCCAGTAGCTTTAAAATAAATTCATAAAACCCAAAACCTATGCAACAGCAAATAATTTATAAACAGGAGAAGCAAAATGAAACTTATTAAGGATGCTTTAACGATCGCTAAACTAAATAGCATATCACTGTTAATTATATTCACAATTATGTGTTTATTTGTTTTGCCGAAAATTTTATACGCTTCTTCCGTCAAAGATATTGCTGTGCTGCCTTTTAAAAACATTACCGGAAATTCAGGCTGCAACATTGAAGACTCCGTTACCGAAATGCTTATGACTGAACTGGCAAAAAATAAAAATTTTCATATCGTGGAACGCCAGAGACTAACTGATATTCTGAAAGAAACCAAACTTCAGATGTCAGGATTAACAGATCCCGCCAATGCATTAAAATTCGGTAAAATGACAGGTGCGAAATATTTAATTTCCGGCAATATTACCTTATGTGCCACCGAAGAATCAAAAAGCAGTTTTATCATCAGTTACGGCAAACAGAAATCGAATGTAGAACTTAAGGTCAGGGTAATAGACCTGGAAACAGGTATAGCCATAGGCGGATCGGAAGGCAAAGGCAGTTCCGACCGTAGCTCAACATCATTTGATCCAAGCGTTGTTGGTCTGAATAATCTGGATAACATAAGCAGCGGCACTAAATCGGAAAGAGCAGGTATCCTGGTTGAAGCTGCATCCCAGGCCGTAACCCAGTTAAATAACAATTTAAAAGCTCTGTTTCCTCTGGAAGGTTATATAATCAAAAAAGATGGAGACACTGTTATTATTGATATCGGAAAGGGCCTGGTTTCCGAAGGTTCGCGTTTTGAGGTTTTTCAGATGGGAGAAGAACTAATCCACCCGGTTACAAAGAAAAAATTAGGGCAGGAAAAAACCAAAGTAGGTGAAATTACAGTAGATAAAGTTCTTGATGAATTTTCCTACGCAAAAACCACACCCGGCAATGAAAAAATAAAAGTCGGAAATATAGTAACATTGTCAAAATAATATTACTAAAAACTTAAAAAAAACTTATATTTTTTACTTAAAAGCGATTCCGGCCTTTACACCAAACAGCTTTAATATTTTGGCCATCGGGCAAAAACCTGTAAAAGCCGATTGCAGAAGATTGGCACCGACAAATGCGGTAAACCAGAGCCAGTAATGGCTGAAAAAATAGGACAGGAGTAAGCTGATCAGTATAAAACTTCCGGCAAATGCTAAAACCATGCGATCTATCGTCATAACAGCCTCCTCTTTTTATAGATTTTAAAGTTTACACATTTGCGACAAGTTGTCAATATCCATATCATCTCTTATCCCAAAGCGTGTTAGTGTAAAATCGTATTTTACGGGATCATCGGGCATAAGCTTTCTGAAACCTTTTGTAATTTCAAGAGCCGTTACAATATCCGCCTGTTTCCTGTTTGTAAATCCAAGCATACGTCCTATTTTGTGCATATGGACATCCAGAGGGACAATCAGCATTGATGGCGGAATCTTGTCCCATCCTCCGGGATCAACATCATCTTTTCGAACCATCCAGCGCATAAAAAGATGAAGCCTCTTGCAGGCGCTTCCCTTTTCAACTGCCGTTACAAGATGTCCGGGGTTGCCGGTACAGCCTGAAGAAATTTTTTTTGTAAAATATTTCATGCACCCAAGTACGGTTTCATCTTTTTCGTCTACACCTTTTATAAAACAGTCGTATAACGATCCATACTCGGTAAGAATAAATCTCAGGCCGGTTAATGCTGCATAAAGATTTTTTTCATCAGCAAACCTGTGCTTAAAACCTTTAAAAGTATTTTTTATGGCTGATGGTTTTGAATTCATCAAAAATATGTAAGGTGAAGGACCCATTTTATCAAGTACTAAAGAAACGCTTTTTAAAATCTGCGCAACCCTGCCATATGCAAGTGATGAAGCAATAAATCCCACAATTTCCCGATCCCTGATATCATTGTAATTATAGAGAAATTCAAGGGGATCGGGATGAACATATTCTATTTTATTATAAATGCAATAAAGGTTATCAAGGATGTCTTTTATATTGTTCAATCTTTTTTGTCTCTTTCAGGACTTTGAATCAATAACGGTTGGCTTTATCATCAGTTCTATCCCATCAGTTGACATTAGTACAGCTCCGTTTTCATCAGTGCGGTATATTTCGCACATCTTTTGTTTATATCTGTCAAGTACAAGCGGGTTTGGGAATTTATACCTGTTCTTCCACCCGGCGGATATAATTGCTATTTTCGGATCAACCTGATCGATAAACTCCTGCGTGCTGGAAGTTTTACTTCCGTGATGCGGAACAACAATAACAGTGCTTTTCAATAAACCGCCGGCAACTTTTATGATATCAGCTTCTCCCCTTGCCTTTATATCTCCTGTAAAAAGAAACGATTTTGTTCCAAACACTGTTTTTAAAACAAGCGAACTGTTATCGCCTTTTCTCCATTTTTCTGTTTTTTCCATAAAATCCGCTTCGGGATAAAGGATTTTAAACATAACTCCGTTTATGGCTCTACCTTTTTTTATATCTTCAAAAATTTGCATCTTTATATTTTTCTTTTTTATGATCTCAAGAAAATTTTTATACCCAAGGCTATCAGCAGCTTCACCGTTTGACCATATTTCTTTTACATTAAAATTATCTGCAATATACAAAAGACCGTTTAAATGATCGCTGTCCGTATGCGAAAGGACAAGAAGATCCACCGTATTTATTTTCTTTTTCCACAAAAAGGGGGCTATTATGTTTTCCCCGACATCGAACATATCATTATCCGAAAATCCGCCTCCATCAACAAGAACATTATAACCGCCCGGAAGCTCAAGAAGAGATGAAGTCCCCTGCCCCACATCAACAGATGTAACTCTCAGATCCTTATGGAAAAACCTCTTATCAAGCCAGTGCCATAAATCGGCATAGCCCGCAATTATCAAAATAATTAATGCAATAAAAGGCGCTCTTGACATGATCGACTCAAAAACGCTGCCGGTTTTTTCAGTTTCTTTGTTTATTATAATTCTTTTCAAAAACACAAAAACGGTAAATAAAAATAAATAATACAATACTATTTCAAAAACAGAAGGTGTTACTGTTTTAACTGCTGAAAAAGGCAGTTGTGCAAAATATTTAAGTATCTCAAGAGCAAATTCCAATATTACAGAATCTGCCTTTATCAGCCATACCGAAAGAACAATGCTTAAAGGATGTAATGCAAAAGAGAGAAGACCCGCAGATACAACCGCAAATCCGATCAAAGGCACAGCAATGCAATTTGCAGCAAGCCCGACTAATGAAATCCGGTTGAAATAATACATTACAACCGGCAATGTCCCGATTGTAGCAAATAATGAAACAAGAAAAAAAGCAGTGACTTTTCTTCGCAACCCGGGCAGCCACCCCTTATCAACCTCATCTTTTTTGTTTTTTCTGTATAGCGTGTAATTCATCCCAAGAACGATGAAAAAAACAGATATAAAGGAAAGCTGAAAAGATATCATAAAAAGAGAGGGCGGATGAACGGCAAGAATCAGCAAAGCTGCGACTGCAAGAGTATTTATTGCATCCTGATCCCTTTCAACAAAAAAGCTTAGAAGAAAAACCGAAACCATGACAACAGCTCTTTGTGTCGAAGGAGGCATTCCTGCAAGCAAGCCGTAAATAATGACGGGAATAAGAGATAAAATTGCAGCACCCTTCTTGGTCCATGCTTTCCACAAAAAGAAATTAAAATAAGAAAGTATTGTCTTAAAAAACAGGAAAGAGACAGTTGCAACAATTCCTACATGAAGCCCTGAAATCGAAAGGACATGGCTTGTTCCTGTGCGGTTAAAATCCTCACGAATTTGTTTTGATATTGAATTTTGATCTCCTATAATAAGAGCCTTTAAAACTCCGGCCTCCCGGGCAGGCACAGATTCGTCTATAAAGACTGAAAATTTTTTACGGACATTTTCGATCAGCCATCTGCCCTTTATATTTTTATCTTTTTCTTCAATTCCGATTTTATCTCCGGCAATATAAGCCGTGCCGCTTATACCTTTAAAGAGCATATATGTTTTATAATCAAATGCACCCGGATTGTTAAAATTTCTTAAAGACCTTATTTTACTTTGAAAAGTAACTTTGTCGCCTGCTGATATATCCGGAATACTTTTTATTGCATTGACTTTGATCTTTCCTGAAACAGGAATAATTTTTCCATTATCCTCTGCTTTTTGTACAAGAACTACGAATGACAGCCTGTTGTTTTTGATTTCAGGGCTTTCAGTTACCTGCCCGGAAATATTCAGAGGAACGCCGTCGGCGTAATAAGATATGTGAGAAGGAGATACTTTGTTACAAAACCATGGCTGGATTGAAAGGTATCCAAGAAAGATAAACAAAATGATCGGAAGAAAAACGGCTGATTTTTTTCTGACAATTTTTATAAGTAGAAATACAAAACAGGAAGCTGTAAAAAGATATGCCCATAAGCTGTAGCCTGGCAAAAAAAGGCCGCATAATATGCCCGTCATTAAAGATATCAAAAGCGGGATAAGAGGGCGATGATAGATATTGACGGCCATACAAGATCTCTAAAAAAGTGTTAGGTGTTAAGTTTTCCGAAAAGTGTTAAGTTTTATGTGTTAAGTGTTAAGTAACTTGAAATCAAACCAATTTGGATCATATCACAACAATTTTTCCTAACACCTAGCACTTTACACCTAACACCCCGCCCCGGCGGCCATCCCTTCTATCCCCTCGTAATCGGGTCATAGTTTCGGACCTTGCTCCTTGCTCCTTGACCCTGTTTTTTTCTTCCGTCTCAATCCCTTCTATTCAGGTCAATGTTTTCCGAGTTGGTGATATAACCGCTTTGCCAATCATTCAAGGAGTCTCAATCCCTTCTATTCAGGTCAATGTTTTCCGAGGCCGCATTAGCTGTTGGCAATTGCGGTCCGTTAGCTATGGGTCTCAATCCCTTCTATTCAGGTCAATGTTTTCCGAGTAACATTTTTGATTCTAGCTCTTATGGATATAGCCTGGAAGAAAGTCTCAATCCCTTCTATTCAGGTCAATGTTTTCCGAGTTGGACAGTGTTGGGGCGATGGCAATTCTGCAAATTCGGTCTCAATCCCTTCTATTCAGGTCAATGTTTTCCGAGGACCTTGCTTTTAGTTAAAAGCGAGAACGGCAAAAGTCTCAATCCCTTCTATTCAGGTCAATGTTTTCCGAGCAACCAACTTCTGAACAACTCGTTGCCGCCGCTAAATGTGGGTCTCAATCCCTTCTATTCAGGTCAATGTTTTCCGAGGTATGAAATTAAGCGCTACAGCATGGTCAATTAGTCTGTCTCAATCCCTTCTATTCAGGTCAATGTTTTCCGAGGGCGCCCCTAAATTTCAAAATAAATTCAAATATCTGAAATGACATTTTCTGTAACCTCCTTCCATAACGTCTCTTTTTACTTCTCTGCGAGTTTTGATATGGGCAATAAATGATAAATAACAACCCGTATTTAAAGAATATATCATCAATCCTGTAACCTACCCTATTTTTTACACCCTAAAAAAAATTGGCAAAGCTATCTGTTATTATTCGCAAAACACTTAAATTAAGTACTTTTACCATTATATATCATTCTTCGTATTCTAATATTTTTTTAAGCGCATATACTAAAGGAGGAAGATCATCTGTGATAGTATCCCATACCCGGTCAAGATCGATATCAAAATAAACATGGATTAACCGGTTTCTCATTGCAACGATATCAGACCACGGAATTTCGGGATGTGCATCTTTTCCTTCCTTTGAAATCTTTGAGGCTGCTTCACCTATAAGTTCAACCGACTTAACAATTGAAAGAGTGAACATACGGTCATCATCAAGATCTCTTCTTGTTCTGTTACGGGCAAATGAGATCGCATCTTCTGCTGCTTCCAACATGTGACGTATATGGATAAGGTTATCCTTTCGCATACTCTACCTCTGCGTTTTCAAGCACCTCCTGTCTGAAATAACGGCTCAAATCACCTGGTGTGCGTAAATCAACTTTTCGTTTCAGCATATCCGAAAGCTCGTTTTCTATTTGCGCCATCTTAAGAAGACCTATTTTGAATCCAGACTCAAATTCTATAAGGATATCTATGTCACTTGCAGGAGTGAAATCATCCCGAAGAGCAGATCCAAACAGAGAAAGCTTCCGAATATGATAAACCTCACAAAATTGAGCCAATTTTTCTTTCTGTATATTTAAGCGAAATTTTTCTCCCATTATGCAGACCTCCGCATTTGATGCATTCGTGAAAACTTAAAAGTTAACACGCTAACACCTATCACCTAACACTTATTATGTTTTATAAAATATATACATCCTCGTCATGCGAAACTTCACCAGTCCCGATAACTTTTATCACCCGCTCGCAATTTGCACATAAACCATAAATCCGGACGCTGTCTTCAGCTTCCATTATAATAGTCTCAATTCTTCCAATCATTTTATCAAAAAGTTCCTGGTTTAGCAAGCATTCAAACACGCTGTATTGAACCCGCCCTCCATAATCCTTGAGCGTTTTGGCCAGCCTGGTACGACGCCTGTCGTCGGGAATGTCATATGATACAAGATAAAACATGCCTTAAATCTCCATTTTAAAAGGAACATAAGGGCTATTATCCTGAAGAGTTCCGGCTAATTTCTCCGCCTGATGCCGGAAACACTTTCTCAAAGTCGTTTTTGTTCCGGTTTCATTATGGTTAAATTCCCGGTTGAGATGCTTTTCGTATTCCGCAAAGTATCGTTTCATAGCATCGCGGTTGAAATAAA